>NZ_JBFRGW010000013.1:0-101227 GCF_052115545.1 Microvirga sp. 2MCAF35 | reverse complement strand
TGGGGAAGAACAAACAGGGCCGCGCTTGACCTCGGCTTCCAACAGCCTGCCCGAAAAAGCGGCCTCCTGTCCGTCCGGAGGAGCCTCACAGCCCCTCCGGACAAGCACTCTAAGCCAAATCCATCAATACAAGCCCGGCCATGACGTGGCAGAGGATAGAAACGGAGCGCTCAATTCCCGCGCCCCAAGCTCTCATCCTGAGGGGATTGCCTCAGCAATCCGTCTCGAGATCCCGGACGATGTCTGGGCACGATGTCCGGGCACGAGGGCGCCTCCCGTGCGCTCTGGACGATCCTTCGAGACGCAGCTGCGCTGCTCCTCAGGATGAGGGTGGAGATCGGCAAGAAAGACGTGGGGGCGAGACAAGCCCGGCCATGACGGTGCGGGTGTTCATCCCCTCTCCCAACCGGGAGAGGGAGAGACGCCGTGCGTTTACCGTATCGAGATGGCTGTCACGGGCCCACCATGACGGGAAATACTCACGGGAGAGACATGTGCGAGAGACCATCCCGCGATCCGGCATCGCCTTCTTTTGCACCGGCGATGACGCGCCATTGACAGCCCTTCCGCTCTCCCGCATCCAAACACCATGTCCTCACCATCGACCGTTCGAACCTCCGGCGACTATCACGCCGACCGCCGTTACGAATATGCTCGCGCGGCCTTCGAAGAGCGCGACTTCGAGGCCGCGGCCGATCTCGCCCGGCAGGTGCTCGAACTCGCACCGAACTTTGTGGCCGCCCATGCCATGCTGGGGCGCTCGCTCGCCGAACTCGGAGGGCGGGAGGAAGCGGTGGCAGCCCTGCGTCAGGCTCTCTCCTTGGAGCCCAAGGACGCGCTGGGCGTGCGGCTTGATCTCGCCAGGCTCGGGGCGCTTGCGCCCGACGAGGCGATCACCGACGGCTATGTGCGGGCGCTGTTCGACGATTACGCACCGAAGTTCGACCAGCACCTGACCAAAAGCCTCGCTTATCGCGGCCCGGAACTGATCGCCGACGCGCTGCGCCGGGCCTGTTCCAAGCAAATCCGGGAGCACCGGTTCGGGCAAATCCTCGATCTCGGCTGCGGCACCGGCCTGATGGCGCAGGAACTCGCCGGGTTCTGCGCCGCCATCGAGGGCGTCGATCTCTCGCCGCGCATGCTGGAGAAGGCCGAGAGGACGGAGCTCTACGATGCCTTGCACGAAGGCGAACTCGTTGCTTTCCTGAGCGGGCGCGGGACGGGCGAAGCCGATCTCGTCGTGGCGGCCGACGTGCTCGTCTACATGGCGGCGCTCGATGCGGTTTTCCGGGAGGCGCATCGGGTGTTGAACCCCAAGGGCCTCTTCGCCTTCACCGTTCAGGCCCATGAAGGCGATGGCTATATTCTCGGCGACGATGCCCGATACGCTCACGGCGAGCCTTACCTTCACCGGCTCGCGGACAGCCTAGGGTTCACACCCGTCGTCTTCGAGCCCGTCTCGACCCGGGAGGATCGCGGCGTGCCGGTGCCCGGGTTTCTGGTGGTGCTGCAGCGCTGAAGATTAACCATGCCATACCCTCTGTCCTCATCCTGAGGAGCCGCTGAAAGCGGCATCTCGAAGGATGATCCAGCGTTCTCTGGAACCTCCTTCGAGACGGTCGCTGCGCGACCTCCTCAGGATGAGGTGTGAGTTGTTCGGGCAGGCCTCTCGGAATGACGTCGTGCGTGAAAGAGGTCTACTGCGCCGGCGTCGAGGGATGCGGCGCGCTCTCGTAGCAGCCCATCACCGACTGGTCGAAATCGATCACCGAGCCGGTCATCATGCCGGATTCCGAACTGCACAGGAACGCCACGGCGCGCGCTACTTCCTTCGGTTCCAGCAGGCGCCCGAAGGGCTGCTCCTTCATGGCTTTCTCCAGCCATCCGTCCTGGGCGCCGTGATAAAGCCGAATGATCCGGTCCTCGCCCGGCGTGTTCATCCAGCCGATGTTCAAGGCGTTCACGCGGATGCGCCAGGGCATGAGGCTGAAGGCGGCGTTCTTGGTGAGGGTGGCGAGCGCGCCCTTCGAGCCGCTATAGGCGGTGATGAAGGGCTGGCCGCCATGGGCCGACATGGACAGGATGTTGACCATCGCGCCTTCGATCTTCTCGCGCCGCATAATCTTGGCGGCCTCCTGCATCAGGAAGAAAGGTGCGCGCACATTGACCGCGAACATGCGGTCGAACAGCTCGGGGCTGGTGTCGAAGATCGTGCCGCGGTCGGTGATGCCGGCCGCGTTCACCAGCGCGTCGACGCGCCCGAAGACGCTGTCCGCCCGTGCCGTGACCTGACGCGCCTCGTCGACGCTCTCGAGATCGGCCTGCACGAATTCCGTATGGCACCCTTGCCCTGAAATTTCGCGCGCAACGGCGTGCCCGCGCTCGGCGTTGCGGCCGCAGATCACGAGCCCCTTGGCGCCACGTTCGGCGAAGGTGCGGGCGATGGCCTCACCGAGCCCCTGCGTACCTCCCGTGACGACGGCGACGGCGTTCTGAAATTGGAAGTCGTCCGACATGGCGTTTTGCCTTTTCATTCTCGTTGTTGGCGTCGTCCAAGCTGAAATGATCCGACGGGAGTTGGCAAGCTGTCATTGAGAGGCGTTCACACCAAGGTCTGGCTCGCCAATCAATGTAAGTTTATTTCTTAAACTCGGGAAGTCTCTGGCGAAAGGCCCGGCGCACCTTATGTTCAGGATCCATGTCGCAAGCCTCCCTTCTCCCGAAAATCTTCCGTAACTGGTTCAAGAGCCGAGGCTGGGCGCCGCGCGAGCACCAGCTCGACCTTCTCGCCAAGGCCCGGCAGGGGCGTTCCGTTCTGCTCGTAGCGCCCACCGGGGCGGGCAAGACGCTCGCGGGGTTCCTGCCGAGCCTGGTGGAACTGGCCGAGAGGGGACCGGGCCGGGGCACGGCCAAGGACAGGCGGGGGCTGCACACCCTCTACATCTCGCCGCTCAAGGCCCTCGCCACCGACATCGCCCGCAATCTCGAAAACCCCGTGGAGGAGATGGGGCTGCCCATCCGCATCGAGACGCGGACGGGCGATACGCCCTCCCACAAGCGGGCGCGGCAGATCGAGCGACCGCCGGACATCCTGCTGACCACGCCGGAGCAACTGGCGCTCCTGCTCGCCCATGCGGAGGCGCGGGAGTTCTTCAAGGGCCTGCGTCGCGTGGTGCTGGACGAGCTGCATTCCCTCGTCACCTCGAAGCGCGGCGACCTGCTGTCGCTGGGCTTGGCAAGGCTCATGGCCATCGCCCCGGAGGCGACCACCGTGGGCCTGTCGGCGACGGTGCGCGAGCCGGACGATCTGAGAAGGTATCTGGTGGCGCAGCGCTCCACCTCCCCCTTGAGGGGGGAGGTCGCACCGCAGGTGTGGGAGGGGGTGGGAGGCGCGACCTCATTGGCGTTGGAGCTGCCACCCCACCCCGGAGCGCTCACGCGCTCCGACCCTCCCCCACCAAAGTCGGATGTTTCCGACTTTGGAAAACAAGGGCGGATCTCGGGAATACCCGAGATCCGAGGGGAGGGTGAAGAAGCGCTCGCCGACCTCGTCGTGGTCCAGGGCGGCGCGCAGCCTGATATCCGCATGCTCGAACTCGACGAGCGCCTGCCGCTTGCCGGCCACACGGCCTCGCTGTCGATGCCGGCCATCTACGACCTGATCCGCGCGCACAAGACCACGCTCGTCTTCGTCAACACGCGCCTGCAGGCGGAATACACGTTCCAGGAACTCTGGAAGCTCAACGACGACAACCTCGCCATCGCACTCCACCATGGCTCGCTCGACGTGTCGCAGCGCCGCCGCGTGGAAGAGGCGATGGCGGCGGGGAAATTGAAAGCCGTCGTGTGCACCGCGACTCTCGATCTCGGCATCGACTGGGGCGATGTGGACCTGGTGGTGAATGTGGGCGCGCCGAAGGGGGCGTCGCGCATCATGCAGCGCATCGGCCGCTCGAACCATCGCATGGACGAGCCGTCGGAAGCCTATCTGGTGCCGGCGAACCGCTTCGAGATTCTCGAATGCCGCGCGGCGCTCGATGCCGTGCACGAAGCGGCGCAGGATACGCCGGATGCGCGCATCGGCGCGCTCGACGTGCTCTGCCAGCACATCCTCGGCATGGCCTGCGCCGAGCCGTTCAAGCTTGATGAACTCTACGAGGAGGTGCGGTCCGCCGCGCCGTATGCGGGTTTGACCTGGGAGGATTTCGAGGCCTGCGTGGCCTTCGTCGCGACAGGAGGTTACGCCCTTCGTGCATACGAACGCTTCGCCAAGATCGTGAAGGGCAAGGATGATCTGTGGCGCGTGCGCGATGCGAAGGTCGCGCAGCAATACCGGCTGAATGTCGGCACCATCGTCGAATCCAGCATGATCAAGGTGCGGCTCGGCAAGAGCACGCGCTCGCGTCCGGGGACGGTGCTGCCGCGCGGGCGAATTCTCGGCGAGATCGAGGAGTACTTCGCCGAGACGCTCACACCGGGCGATACGTTCCTGTTCGCCGGCGAGGTGCTGCGCTTCGAGGGCATATCCGAGGACGAGGTGCTCGTGACGCGGGCCGGCTCCGGCACCGATCCGATGATCCCGTCCTACGAGGGCGGCAAGTTTCCACTCTCGACCTTTCTCGCCGCGCGCGTGCGGGCGATCCTGGCCGATCCGTTCGAATGGGACCGCCTGCCGCAACAGATGACGGAATGGCTCCTGCAGCAGCGCCGCCGTTCCATCGTGCCCGGGCCGCGCGACCTGCTGGTCGAGACCTTTCCGCGCGGCAACCGCTTCTACATGACCTGCTTTCCCTTCGAGGGACGGCTCGCTCACCAGACCCTCGGCATGCTTCTGACCCGCCGCCTGGAACGGGCGAAGCTCAAGCCGCTCGGATTCGTGGCCAACGATTACGGCATCGCGATCTATGCCTCGGGCGACATCGCGGCCCGCGCCGGGCGCGACCCGACCTTCCTGGACGATCTCTTTTCGGAGGACATGCTCGGCGACGACCTGGAGGATTGGCTCGCCGAGTCGGCCCTCATGAAGCGCACCTTCCGCCAATGCGCCGTGATCGCCGGGCTCATCGAGCGCCGCTTTCCGGGCGAGAAGAAGACCGGCCGGCAGGTCACCATCTCGACCGATCTCGTCTACGACGTGCTGCGCAAGCACGAGCCCGATCACGTGCTGCTGCGCGCCGCGCGGGCGGATGCGGCAACGGGACTCCTCGACGTGAGACGCCTCGGCATGATGTTAGAGCGCATCCGGGGGCGAATCATCCACAAGCCGCTCGACCGGGTTTCTCCCTTGAGCGTGTCCGTCATGCTGGAGATCGGCCGCGAGCGCGTCTATAGCGACAATGCGGACGAAATTCTGGCCGAGGCGGAAGCGGCGCTTCTCGACGAGGCTTTGGCGTGACGGCATTGCTTAAGAACAAACAGACAACGCACGAGATCGAGCTTTCCGGGCAGCCGGCGCTCCTCGACCTGACGGGGGCGATGTATCTGCCGGACCAGGATACGCTGCTCGTGGCCGATCTCCATTTCGAGAAGGGTTCGTCGTTCGCCCGGCGCGGCATGATGCTGCCGCCCTACGACACCCGCGAGACGCTGGTCGCGCTCTCCGACGCGGTGTTCCGCTTCGACCCGAAGACCGTGATTGCGCTCGGCGACAGCTTCCACGACATCGGCGGGCCGGACCGGCTCGGGACTGAGGAACGCACGACGCTCGGCGACGTGCAGAAGGGGCGCGCGTGGATCTGGGTCACGGGCAATCACGACCGCATCCTGCCCGACAGCATCGGCGGGCAGGTGGTCGAGGAGATGGCGCTCGGATCCCTGACTCTCCGCCATGAGCCGGCCTCGGGAGAGCAGGCGGAAATCGCCGGCCACCTGCATCCGGTCGGCAAAGTGGTGATGCGCGGCCGCGCCACCCGTCGGCGCTGCTTTCTGACCGACGGCAAGCGCTGCGTCATGCCGGCGCTCGGCGCCTATGCGGGCGGGCTGAACGCCTGCGATACCGCCTTCAAGCCGCTCTTCCCACAGGGCTTCACCGCGCATCTCATCGGCACCGAGCGCATCTTCGCCATCGCCCGGGCGATGCTCTGCCGGGATTGAGCTGAGCAGTTGTCGTCTTTTGCTGTCATGGCCGGGCTTGTCCCGGCCATCTTGATGAGGGAAAGCGCCGCAGCACCCCACCTGTCATCCCCGGCGGCCGCAGGCCGGGAAGGGGATCCACTGACACGCCCGGAGCTATGGATTCCCTTCCCCTCCGCTGATGCTCTGGCCGGGAATGACACCGTAGAGCCTCAATTCATCACGATCACCGGCACAAGGCCGGTGATGACGTGAGGGAGCTGATACTTAACCCACAGACCTGCGCTATCCGTTGACGTCCTTCCTGAATGACAGGAGTTATTCCGCCGTCTTCACCACGGGCGCCTCGGAGAACCGCGCCTGCCGTGGTGCGAGCTCGTGGCCCTGTGCTTGAGTGAGAAGGCCGTAAAGCTCCGGCCGCCGACCTCTGATCCAGCGCCGGCCTGTGGCGAGCGGCAAGAGACCGAGGTCGAGATCGGCCACCACGAGGGCGTCCTGCGCCTTCCAGGTCTCGTCGATGATGCGGCCGTAGCAGTCGATGATCATGGCGTTGCCGGTGCGCACCTCGCCGTCATCCTCGCCGACCCCATTGGAAAAGAGCAGGAAATAGCCGTTGTCGTGGGCGCGGGCGGGCAGCCACCGCAGCAGCCATTCGCGCCCTTTCGGCCCGCGGAACTCGGCTTCGATCGCCTCAGGATCGCGATGGCGGTTGTCCCATAGGGCAGGGTCGATGAGGCCCATGGCCTGGGGGCTGCGCGAATGGCAGCCGCCGGTCTGATGCGGCGCCATGACGATGTCGGCGCCCAGAAGGGCGGTGGCGCGGGCGTTCTCCACGAGGTTGTTGTCCCAGCAGATGAGAACGCCGACCTTCACGCCGAAGGGAGTGTCGAAGACCGTGTAGCTGTCGCCGCTGGCGATGTCGTCGCTCTCGAAGGCATGGAGCTTGCGGTGGCGGTGAACCTGTCCGTCGGGCAGGCAGACCACGTAGGTGTTGAACAGGCGCCCGTCGTCTCCGCGCTCGATCAGTCCGACGCCGATGGCCATGTCGTGGTGCTTCGAGAGTTCGAGGATGGCTTGCGTGGAAGGACCCGACGGCACGGGCTCCGCAAGCTGCTCCAGCCTCTCGCGTCCCAGGTTGCGAACGTGCCAGTACCCGGTGAGGCACATCTCCGGAAAGGCCAGGATCTTGACCTGCGCCTCGGCGGCTTCCCAGGCGAAGCGCTCCACCACCGACATGTTGTAGCTCTTGTCGTCCGCCTTGTGATGGAACTGAACCGTTCCGCACCGGAGCATCATGGTGCACCCCCTCGTTCTTGCCGTCGGCAGGATTGCCTGCCTGTCCTGCGGCGTAAAGGGGGATGCGCGGCTTTCAATCCCGCCGGAAGATCGTGCTGGCGAGCCAGCCGAAGAAGAGCGCGATCACGGCCGTCGTCAGGCCGTAGGCCAGGGACCAGTCGCGGGCGATGACGCCGACCTGTTCCTCGAAGCCGGTCTTGACGAGCTCGAAATGAGTCTGCGTGCGGGCCAGGATCACGGTGTCGGCAAAGAGCGTCACGTCGACGTCGTAATTGCCCGGCGGGGCCGTTGCCGGCAGCGCAATGGCGGCGCGGAAGATCTCTGGCGTCAGGAACGTGACGCCGCGCCCGTCTTCCAGATAGAGGCCTTCCTCGGATTTAAGCCGGTACAGCGCATCCCGGAACGGCTGATCCGCGCCGCTGCGCGCGAGGGTGAAATCACCGGAATTGATGACGGCGCTCAGACCGATCTTCTGGCGCTGGCGCAGCTGATCGCTCGTGATCTCCGCGATGGGCTGGGAGCTGAGGACGTTCAGGTAGGACGGAGCGGTCGGAAACTTCTGCTGATCCTGATTGATCCAGACGGGTCCGAGCCGCTCCTTCTCGCGAACGGTGAGGAACTGGCGTGGGCCGCGAACGGTCACGACGATGTCGTAGCCCGTCGCCCTGGCAATCGTCTGCGCGTCCCGCTCGATGGCACCGAACACGGCGATCTGCGTGCCCGTATAGTTCGAGTTGATCAGGACCCGGTGGTTCGACAGCGAGGTGATCAGGGTTTCCGCGTGGGCGCAGACCATCGTGCCGAGAAGGATCAGGAGGGCGCCGGCGAGCCTCACGTGCGCACCTCCTGCACCGTGATGGAGAACGGCTCCTCCGGCTTCATCACGAGTTCCAGGCCGAAGCGCAGGCCGACCGCCAGCAGCAGGATGGCCAGCAGGAAGCGGAACAGCTCCGCCCGCAGGTGGCGGCCCATGCGCGCGCCGAACTGCGCGCCGAACACGCCGCCGACGATGAGCAGGATCGCCAGGACCATGTCGACGGCCTGGTTCGTGACCGCATGGAGGATGAGAGCCACGAGGGTGGTGCAGACGATCTGGAACTGGGACGTGCCCACGACCACGTTGGTCGGCACCCGGAAGATGTAGAGCAGGGCAGGCACCACGATGAAGCCGCCGCCGATGCCCAGCAGCGCACCGGCAAAGCCGATGAACAGCGACAGCCCGACGATCGGGATGATGCTCACATAGAGCTTGGACCGGTAGAAGCGCATGCGCAGGGGCCAGCCGAGATAGGGCGCATGCTCGCCGGCCCTACGCCGCGGGCGCACCGCGCCGCCCTTCCGGCGGCTCCAGAATTCCCTGATGCTCTCCTTGAGCATCAGGCTGCCCACGATGGTGAACAGCGTCACGTAGGAAACGACGATGACGAGATCGAGCTGGCCGGCCCGCCGCGCCGCCGCGAAGAACCACACGCCCAGGACCGAGCCGACGAATCCTCCCGCGACCAGGATGGCGCCGAGCTTGTGGTCGAGGGCATTGCGGCGCAGCGCGCCGAGCACGCTCGTGGTGGAGGAGGCGACGATCTGCGCCGATTGGGTCGCCACCGCGACCGCCGGGGGAATGCCGAGGAAGATCAGGAGCGGCGTCATCAGGAAGCCGCCGCCGATCCCGAAAAGACCTGAAATGAAGCCTACCGCCGCACCCATCCCCAGGATGAGAAGAACGCTCACAGGCATCTCGGCGATCGGCAAATAGATTTGCACCCCGGTTCCCCCACTGGCCGGTGCAGCCATGTCGTTGTTACAGCATCATGCAGGCGATGTAATGCTCTTGTTCTGAATGGAAGATGACAAAGCCCGCTTGCGTCAACTCCGGTTGCCCGCGGTTCGATCCAGAGCGGCGGCCTGGCCCGGGGCGACGACCGGCGGCTTGTTCGCGACAGGGTCGGCGGCCCTCGGGCGCCAGAGTTCGAGGGCCGCCTTGGCGGCCTTGATCTCGGCCTGGCTCAGGAGCACGGCGATCTCTTCGCGCTTCTGCGCGGCTTCCGGGTCGCCCTGGTCCGCCGCGATGGAGAACCATTGGTAGGCCTTCGAGCGATCCGGCTTTGCCCCGATGCCGCGGGCGAGCAGGATGCCCAGATTGTACTGGCTGTCCCGCAGGCCGTATTCCGCAGCCTCCGCGTACCAGCGAAGGGCGGCGGCGTAATCCGGCTTGCCGTTCTTGCCCGAGGCGAGAACGGTGGCGAGGTTGTGCATGGCGCGGATGTTGCCGCCCAGGGCCGCGCGCTCGTACCAGAAGGCCGCCTGCTTGAGATCGAGCGGAACGCCCTCTCCCTTCTCATGCATCATGGCGAGCCGCTCCTGGGCCGGAGGCAAGCCCGCCTGGGAAACACGCTCGAAGAGACGGGCGGCAGTTCTCATGTCCTGGACCATGCCGCGTCCTTCCGCGGCCCGGGACGCGATCTCGTAGAGCGCCGCCGCATCGCCGGACAGAGCCGCGTGCTGCAGCGATGCCGGCGTATCGACCGGAATGCCGTCGATGGTCGCGGGATCGACGAGAAATTGCCCGGCCGGCAGGGGACTCGCGGGAATGGATCCCGTGGCGAGGCTGGACGACTGGAAGAGATTCGCTTCGTCGGCCGGAGAGGTTTTGCCGGCCTCGTCGGCGCGCTTTTCCGGCACGGGTTGCGCCGTCTCCTGCACGCTCGCCGGCGTCAGCGAGATGTCCTGCAGATTCTGGGTGACAGACAGAATCTGGTAGGTGCCGGCGGCCAGGATCAGGAAGGCGAGTCCGAAGAGGAGCGGACGGCGGCGGCTGTCGAGGGTCCGGCGCAGACGCTCGAAGAAGGACGACGGAGGAGACAGGGGCTCGTCGGATTCCGGCTCTTCCGCATCGGCGAGTTCCGCCTCCCAGGACGAAGGGGCCGGGATGGACGGCGGCTGTTCCGGGGCCGTGTTCTGGACGGCGCGTCTCGCCGCGGCGATGAAGTTGGCGCGCACGTTCCCGAAATCGGGTTCATGGGCCACGTCCGGAGCCTGCGCCATGGACGATTCCCGAGGCGCGATGTCGAGGCTCGGTGGGGCGGTCTCTTCGATCTGGGTGAGAGTGGCGGCATGGAGCCTGCGCACGGCGGCTTCCAGGCGATCCGCCGGCGGCAAGGGTTCGGCAGCCGGGGCGGACGCCGTTTTGCCGGTGATGGAGACCGTGCTCTCGTTCGGCAGACGGGAGACGAGCGATTCCAGGGCGTCGTGAACGGCGCGCAGGGTTTCCTGGGTCTTCCTGTCGGAGCGGCTGTGCAGCGCCTTCAGCTCGACGAAGCCATGCTTGATCGCATCGAAATCGCCCGTCTCCGGCAGGGAGGGGCGAATGTCGTTCAGCACGGTTCGGGCGGCGCGTTCGGCAATGCCGACCGCCTCTTCCCGAAGATCTTTGAGATGGCCCGTGGCCTCTGTCAGGGCCGCGTGCAGAGCCTCGCCGGGCATCTGCTCGAAGCGCTCGGACAGGGTTCTGATCTGCCGCTCGAGGGAATCGAGACCCGCAGGGTGAGGCGGCGTCCGCTCGAGCTTTTCGCCGATGGTGCGAAGCATCTGCGCCATGTCGGCGGCGTCGGTCTGCCGGCCGAGTTCACGCAGTTCCTGCTCGATGCGGTCGAAGCGGCGCATCAGAGGCTCGTGGGAGGAGTTATCCCGTTCGGCAACGGCTTCGATCCGCGAGGACAGCCGCTCGATCGTCCCGGTCAGCGTATCTGCGGCGCCGACGCGGCCCTCCGATAGGTTCGCCATCCGCTCGGTCAGCAGCGCGAGCTGCTCGCTGATCGGCGCGAGATCGGTCGAGACGGGGTCCGGGCGGCGGACGAGGGCGTCGATACGCCGGCTCAAGGTCTCCAACTGCTCGGGAACCTTGCTCGTCTCCTGCGCGGTGGCGGTGACGTAGAGGGCCGAACAGACATCGTCCAGGGACGTCTTCAGCGCGGTAAAATCGCTCCTGTTCACCTGATGGAGGCGAAGCTCAGAAACCTGGCGGCTGATCGTCCCGATCTCGTCGGAGAGCCGGGCGATCAGCTGCGGTTCGGCCCGATGCGCCAGATCCTGGCGCATGTCGACGATCTGGCCGCTGAGGAAGTCGACGACGGAGCGGTCGATGCCCGTGGCGGCCAATGCATCGATCTTTCCCTTGATATGGTCGATCTCGCGGCCGATGCGCCGGAGCAGGCCTTCGCTCACCTCCTCCGACAGGGACTGGACCTGTTCGTAGAGAACGGTGATCGAGTTGGCGAGGGTGCGCAGATCCTTCGTCGTCGGTCCCTGTTCCAGCTCCTTGCTGATGGAGCCGAGGGCCGCATCGAGAGCCGCGATCTCGTCGTGGGTCGCTAAACTTTCAATGCCGGTGCGCAACCCGTCGATCTCGGTCCGGATGACTTCGACGGCTGAGTCCCAGATCGGCTGGGGCTGTTCGAGATGCGAGGCGAGGCGGGACATGTCCGCCCGCAGGCCGGTCAGCGTCTCCGAAACGGGAGCGAGCGCCTTGAGCGCGGCCTCCATGGGAAATTCGATACGTGGAGGAGCGGCCCGCTCCGAGGTCACCTGCCGTTCGACCGAGTCGATGCGGTTCTTCAGGGAGGATAGGGCGTCGGACAGCACGGCGGCGATACGGTCCTGCTGGTCGGCAGAGCTCCGGGTAGCCTCGTTCAAGCGGATTTCGGCCTGCTCGATCCAGTTGGCCATGGATTCGAGCGCAATCGCCGTCTGCGCGGCCTGGTCCTTGGCCTGGCGCTCCCTCTCCTGGGCCACGGCCGCCATCAGGGCTTCGTAATCCGGTCCGGGTTGGGAGCGAGGCGAAGGAGATACCCGGGGGATTACGCTGTCGAGGTCGCTCCCGGCCTTCCGTTGGGGGAATGCCGGCTTGCCCTGTGCCTGTTCGAGCACGGAGGCGGTCCATTCCTCGAGGCTCATGCCGGCCCGTCTGGCCGCAGCGACGATTAGCTCGCGGGCATTGAGGTCCAGGTCGTCAGGTCTCGAGAAGACGGATCGTCTCATGATGCGGCTCGCGGGGCTACGCGTGAACTGATCCGGCTGGCACGGCCCCGTACCGGTGCTCGCCTGACAGGCCCGGGCCGGAAAGAGGCGAATCACGCCACTCCCAAACCCTTTGCCTGACGTCGCAACTTTTGTCCGTCGTAGTAAAAAACTCGTTAAGGCGAGGGAGTTAGCGGCGACGGTATCAGGGCTTAGTCAAATAACGTTACGTCATCTGCGGCGAGGTCCGCTCTTTGCCTCTGCGGAACACGACCGACGCAATACTCTTGCAAGATAACAAATAAGTGTATTATTATTTCGTTACGAAGGGATAGGTGCGTCGCACGGATTCTCTGACAATATCAAGAATGGGGCATTCCATGAATCAGTTTATAGGCACTCCGACTGCCGGCGAGACCGGAGACGGTGCAAAATTCTATACGATCGGCGATCTCGCGCGTGAGTTCGGAGTGACGCTGCGGACCCTGCGCTTCTATGAAGATCGCGGCCTTCTGTCCCCGCGCCGGGACGGAACGGCCCGCATCTACGATGCCCGGGACCGCGAGCGTCTCTCCGTCATCCTCAAGGGCAAGCAGCTCGGCTTCACCCTCACCGAGATCCGCGCCATGGTAGCCGAAGAGCGGTCGGGCAGCGGGGCCGCCATGAACCTCCAGCTCTCTCTCGATCAGGTCGAGAGCCAGATTCAGCATCTCGAGCAGCAGAAGAAAGAGATCGAAGAAGCGCTCGCCGAACTCCAGGCGCGTCGCGCCGGTCTCGCAGCGGCCGCCTGAACAGCGGCGCCTTCCTCAGGTTTAGTCTTTCAGGGCGTCCATTCGAGAGCAGGTGACATACCTGCTGCCGGGTGGGCGTTGCTGGTTGTCCGGAGTGAGCTTGGCGGAAAGCCACCTTCGGCGCTTCCACCAAAGATTTCCCACCCTACCTCTTTCCAAAACGGCCGTATAGTTTATATGTGAACTATATCTTCGGCCGGTGCGGATCCTTTTGGATATTCTGCACCGGCGTCCGATCTGGGAGAGTCCGAATGCCGGTCTACAAGGCCCCCGTCGAAGACGTCATGTTCCTTTTGAACGACGTGTTCCCGATTGAGCGGTACAACAACCTGCCCGGTTTCGCCGATGCGACGCCCGACATGGTGGAGGCCATCCTCTCTGAGGGCGCCAAGCTGTGCGAGGAGGAGTTCGGGCCCCTGAACCAGTCCGGCGATCAGGAGGGTTGCACCCGCAACCCGGACGGATCGGTGACGACCCCGAAGGGTTTCAAGGCGGCCTATGAAGCCTATGCGTCCGGGGGCTGGATGGGGTTGTCGGTGCCGGAGGAATATGGCGGGCAGGGGCTCCCCTCCGTCCTCAACACCATCATGCAGGAATTCATCTCCTCGGCGAACCTGGCGCTCGGCATGTATCCGGGCCTGACGCAAGGAGCCATCGCGGCGCTCCTTGTGCATGGGACCGAGGAGCAGAAGAAGACCTATCTGCCGAAGATGGTGCAAGGGGCCTGGACCGGCACCATGAACCTCACCGAGCCCCATTGCGGCACGGATCTGGGCCTGCTCAAGACCAAGGCGGTTCCGAACGGCGACGGCTCGTATGCCATCTCCGGCACCAAGATCTTCATCTCCGCCGGCGAGCACGACATGGCGGAGAACATCGTCCATCTGGTGCTCGCCCGCATCGAAGGGGCACCGGCCGGCACCAAGGGAATCTCGCTGTTCGTGGTGCCGAAGTTCCTCGTCAACGAGGACGGCTCGCTCGGCGATCGCAACGGCGTTTCCTGCGGCTCCATCGAGCACAAGATGGGCATCCACGGCAACGCCACCTGCGTGATGAACTACGATGGCGCGAAAGGCTGGCTCGTCGGCGACGCGAATCGCGGCCTCAATGCGATGTTCGTGATGATGAACGAGGCGCGGCTCGCGGTCGGCGTCCAGGGTCTGTCGCAGTCGGAGGTCGCTTATCAGAACGCCGTAGCCTACGCCAAGGATCGTCTGCAGGGCCGCTCGCTCACGGGTGCGAAGTTCCCCGACAAACCGGCCGATCCGATCATCGTGCACCCGGACGTGCGCCGCACGCTTCTCTCGATCAAGGCCTTCAACGAGGCGGCGCGGGCGCTCGTCGTCTGGACGGGCCTCAACAGCGACATCGCGCATCGCTCGTCGGACGATGCGCAGCGCCAGACCGCCGAGGACTACATGGGCCTGATGACGCCCGTGGTGAAAGGCGTGCTCACCGATCTCGGCTTCGACAATGCGGTCAAGGCGCAGCAGATGTTCGGCGGCCACGGCTATATCGAGGAATGGGGTATGTCGCAGTTCGTGCGCGATGCCCGCATCGCCATGATCTACGAGGGCGCCAACGGCATCCAGGCCATGGATCTCGTCGGCCGCAAGCTCGGCAAGGATGGCGGACGGGCCGTCATGGCCTTCTTCAACGAGGTCGGAGCCTTCTGCCAGGAGAATGCCGGCGACGAGAGCCTGAAGACTTACATCGCCCCCCTGCAGCAGGGCCTCGGCCATCTGCAGCAGGCAACCATGTGGTTCATGCAGAACGCCATGGCGAAGCCCGATAATGCAGGTGCCGGCGCCACCGACTACATGCACCTCTTCGGCCTCGTGGCCCTGGGATACATGTGGGCCAGGATGGCCAAGGCCGCGCAGGCCAGGAAGGCGCAAGGCAATGGCGTCGCCGCCAAGATGGATGCGAAGCTGCTCACGGGCCGCTTCTTCATGGAACGCCTGATGCCCGAGACCGGGATGCGCCTCGCGCGCATTTCCGCCGGTTCGGACACGACCATGGCGCTGCCGATGGAAGCCTTCTGACCGAACAAGTGTCATCCCGGCCGGAGCGAAGCGAAGAGCCGGGATCGCATGATGAATGAAACGCTGAATTCTGAAGACGATCCCGGGTCGCGCTTCGCTTGCCCGGGATGACGCACAATAACTTTGGGAGGCCGCCATGGCTGATGCCTTTATCTACGACGCCGTTCGCACGCCACGCGGGCGCGGCAAGCCGGATGGCTCATTGCACGAGGTTCCGGCGGTCGATCTCGCCGTGACGACGCTCGACGCCATCCGCAAGCGCAACGATCTCGATCCGATGCTGGTGGAGGACGTGGTGCTCGGCTGCGTCGATCCTGTCGGCGAGGCAGGCGGCGACATCGCGCGCGCGGCCGCATTGAAGGCGGGCTTCGGCAAGGAAGTGCCAGGCGTCCAGATCAACCGCTTCTGTGCCTCGGGCCTCGACGCGGTGAATTTCGCCGCCGCGCAGGTCATGTCGGGCATGAAGGACATCGCCATCGGCGGCGGCGTCGAATCCATGAGCCGCATCGGCATGGGCGCGTCGGGCGGCGCATGGCCGGTCGATCCGGGCCTCGCCATTCCCACATATTTTCTTCCGCAGGGCATCTCGGCGGATCTGATCGCGACGAAGTATGGCTTCTCGCGCGACGACGTGGACGCCTATGCGGTCGAGTCGCAGAAGCGCGCCGCGAAAGCTTGGGACGAGGGACGCTTCGCCAAATCCGTCGTGCCGGTGAAGGACGTCAACGGCATCACGATCCTGGCCAAGGACGAGCACATGCGGCCGCAGACCGACATGCAGTCGCTCGGCCAGTTGAAAGCCGCCTTCGTGCAGATGGGCGAGATGGGCGGTTTCGACGCGGTCGCCATCGCGGCTCATCCGGACGTTGAAACCGTCAACCATGTGCATCACGCCGGCAATTCGTCGGGCATTGTGGATGGCGCCGCGGCCGTGCTCGTGGGCTCGCAGGAGGGCGGCGCGAAGATGGGCCTGAAGCCCCGCGCGCGCCTCAAGGGTTTCGCCTCCATCGGCTCCGACCTCGCGCTCATGCTCACCGGCCCCATCGACGTGTCGGAACTGGCTTTGCGCAAGGCCGGCATGACAAAGGACGACATCGATCTCTTCGAAATCAATGAAGCCTTCTCGTCCGTGGTGCTGCGCTACATGCAGGCCCTGGATCTCGACCCGGCGAAGGTCAACGTCAATGGTGGTGCCATCGCCATGGGCCATCCGCTTGGCGCCACCGGTGCCATGATCCTGGGCACGGTGCTCGATGAGCTCGAGCGCACGAACAAGCAGACGGCTCTGATCACGCTGTGCGTCGCCGCAGGTATGGGCACGGCTGCGATCATCGAGCGGGTTTAGCCCAAGGCGTTATCCCGGGGCCGCGAAGCGGAACCCGGGATCGTAGGACAAGAAATCGGATCACGATCCCGGATCTTCGCTACGCTTCGTCCGGGATGACGAGAACCCTCTGGGGAGGACGAGATGAACTTCACCAATTTCCGCTTCGAGGTCGATGCTGACGGTGTCGCGCTTGCGACCTGGGACATGCCCGGCCGCTCCATGAACGTGATCACGCCCGAGGTGATGGGCGAGCTGGAACGGATCATCGAGACGGTCGCCGGCGACGAGGCCATCAAGGGCTGCGTCATCACCTCCGGCAAGGAGGCCTTCTCCGGTGGAGCCGACCTCACCATGCTCCAGGGGCTCGGCGCCGAATATGGGCGTCTTGCGAAGGAGAAGGGCGAAGAGACCGCAATGCAGTTCTTCTTCGAGGAATCGCGCAAACTCTCGCTGCTCTACCGCCGCCTCGAAACGAGCGGCAAGCCGTTCGCCGCAGCCATTCATGGCGTGTGTCTCGGCGGGGCTTTCGAGCTGGCGCTCGCCTGCCATTTCCGGGTTCTCTCTGACGCGGACGCCACCCGCGTCGGTCTGCCCGAGGTGAAGGTCGGGCTCTTTCCGGGGGCCGGCGGCACGCAGCGCGTGGCGCGTCTCATGCAGACGGGCGATGCCCTGCAGATGCTGCTCAAGGGCGAGCAGCTCCGTCCGCTCATGGCACGCAACATGGGCCTCGTTCATGCGGTCGCGCCGCGCGATGAGATCGTGCGGGCGGCGAAGGATTGGATCAAGCAAGGCGGCTCCGCCGTCGCACCCTGGGACCAGAAGGGTTACAAGCTACCCTCCAACAAGGTCTATTCCGCCGCCGGCATGCAGATCTGGCCGCCGGCGAACGCCATCTACCGTCGGGAGACGCAGGACAATTACCCGGCGATCCGCGCGATCCTCGAATCCGTCTATCAGGGCCTTCAGCTGCCGATGGATCTGGCGCTCAAGGTGGAATCGCGCTGGTTCGCCAAGATCCTGCGCTCGAAGGAAGCAGCCGCGATGATCCGCACGCTCTTCATCTCCATGCAGGATCTCAACAAGGGTGCCCGCCGCCCCAAGGATGTGCCGCCGACCAGCTTAAAGAAGGTCGGAATCGTCGGCGCGGGCTTCATGGGCGCGAGCGTGGCCTATGTCACGGCCAATGCGGGCCTCGATGTTGTGCTCATCGATCGCGACACGGAAGCCGCCGAAAAGGGCAAGGCGCATTCGCACAAGCTCATGTCGGACCAGATCATGAAGGGCCGCGCCAAGACGGCCGATCGCGATGCGCTGCTGTCCCGCATCACGCCTTCCGCCGATTACAGCGCTCTTGCCGATTGCGATCTCGTCATCGAGGCGGTGTTCGAGGATCCCAAGGTCAAGGCCGAGGTGATCGAGAAGGTGGAGGCGGCGATCCGGCCGGATTGCATCTTCGCGTCCAACACGTCGACCCTGCCGATCTCGGGTCTCGCCAGGCAATCGAAAAGGCCCGGCCAGTTCATCGGCATCCATTTCTTCTCACCCGTCGAGAAGATGATGCTGGTCGAGATCATCATGGGCAAGGAGACGGGCGACAAGGCGCTCGCCACCGCGCTCGATTATGTACGCCTGATCAAGAAGACGCCGATCGTCGTCAACGATTCCCGCGGCTTCTTCGCCAATCGCTGCGTGCTCGCCTACATTCTCGAAGGCCACCTCATGTTCACCGAGGGGCTGCCGGCGGCCATGATCGAGCAGGCGGGCAAGCAGGCGGGCATGCCGGTCGGTCCGCTCTCGCTCAACGACGAGGTCGGCGTCGACCTTGGCCTCAAGATCCTGCGCGCCACGAAGGCGCAGCTGGGCGAGGGGTCGATCATTCCACAGCAGGAAGAGCTGCTCACCACGCTGGTGGAGAAGGAAGGTCGCCTCGGCCGCAAGAACCGTAAAGGCTTCTACGACTATCCGGAAGGCGGGCAGAAGCGCCTCTGGCCGGGCCTGAAAGACCTTCAGGCGAAGCACGTGGAGGCTGAACTGGTCGACATGCAGGAGCTGAAGCAGCGCCTGCTCGTCACGCAGGCCCTGGAGGCTGCGCGCACCTTCGAGGAGGGCGTGATCACCGATCCGCGCGAGGCGGATGTAGGCTCCATCCTGGGCTTCGGCTTCGCACCCTATACGGGAGGTGCGCTCTCCTACATCGACTTCATGGGCGCGAAGGCCTTCGTGGAACTGTGCCGGAGGCTGCAGGCCAAGCACGGCGACCGGTTCGCACCGCCGAAGACCCTGCTCGACATGGCAGCCTCCGGCGACACGTTCTACGGCCGCACCGGAGCGAAGAAGGCGGCTTGAAAGTCAATGCTCCTCGTCATCACCGGCCTTGTGCCGGTGATCCCGATTTGAGAGGCGCCGAGCATTTCCGATCGAGATGGCCGGCACAAGGCCGGCCATGACGTGAAAGAGAGAGAAGTGGAAGCTTGGCCAATGTTCTTTCACGCCACATGACGTAAGATCGGGCAGAACGTTAGGAGCCATTCCATGAAACCGCACTTTGCCATGATGGCGGGCTACAATGCATGGTGCAACGAGCGCATCTATGACGTCGCCGCGCAGCTCTCCGACGCGGATTACCGCGCGGATCGCGGGGCGTTCTTCAAATCGGTCCACGGCACGCTGAACCATCTCCTCGTCACGGACCGGATCTGGCTGAAGCGCTTCACCGGACAGGGCGAGGCGCCGAACCGGCTCGATGCGATCCTGTTCGAGAACTTCGATGACCTTCGGAACGCGCGGCGGAAGGAGGACGAACGGATCGTCGCCTACATCGGCAGCCTGTCCGAGGCCGATCTCGCAGATCGCATCCGCTACAAGACGATCACAAACCCGGCGGAGATCGAGCAGCCGCTCGCACCGGCCCTGGCTCATCTCTTCAATCATCAGACGCACCATCGCGGGCAGGTGCATGGCCTGCTGACGGGCTTCGGCCTCGATGCGCCTTCCCTCGACCTGATCCTGTTCCAGCGCCAGACCGGAATGGGCCTGGCATGAATCTGTGGCTGCGCGTCCTTCACCTGATCATCGCTTCGCTCTTTCGGCCGAGGCTCGATCCGGTGCGAGACGTGTCGCGCCTGACGTACCGAGTCTGGCCGCACGACCTCGACACCTCGCTTCACATGAACAACGGGCGCTACTGGACGCTCATGGATCTCGGCCGTTCCGACATCATGATTCGCTCCGGCCTGTGGCGGCCCATCCTCAGGCATGGCTGGGTGCCGGTGGTGGGGGCGGGGCAGATCCGGTTCCGGCGAGAGCTCAGGCCCTTCCGCCCCTTCACCCTCGAGACGCGCATCCTCACCTGGTCCGACAGCCATGTGGTGATGGAGCACCGGCTGGTCTCGACAGCCCGGGACGGCAGCCGCATCCTCAACGCTATCGCCCTTGTCCGGGCCGGGATCTATGACCGCCAGGAGAGGAGCTTCGTGTCGATGAGCCGCCTGCTCGAAGAGGTCGGCATCCAGGAGAAGGCGCCTGCCGCGTCGGCGGAGGTCCAAGCTTTCCTCATGGCCGAAGAGGCGTTGAAGAGCGCCGCCTGATGGTCCAAGGTGGGGCACCGTTTCAGCTACCGGCGAACCGAACCCATGCCCCGTACCATCGATTACTACTTCTCCCTCGTGAGTCCCTGGGCCTATATCGGCCACGCGCCCTTCATGGAGGTCGCGCAGAAGCACGGGGTCGAAGTCAATTTCAAACCCGTCTTTCTCGGCCGGGTCTTCTCGGAAACCGGGGGCCTGCCGCTCGCCCAGCGTCATCCGGCGCGACAACGCTACCGGATCGTGGAACTGCAGCGCTGGCGCGAGAAGCGCGGCTTGACCTTCAACATCAATCCGAAGCACTGGCCCTTCGACGTGAACCTCGCCGACCGCTTCGTCATCGCGATCACGGCCTCCGGCAGGAGCCCGGATGCCTTTCTGCGCCGGGCCTTCGCGGGCATTTGGGAGCAGGAGCGGGACCTGAGCGATCCGCTGGTCCTGTCCGAACTCGCGGAGCAGGCGGGGCTCGACTCGTCGGCTCTCATGGATGTGGTAACCGGCAGCACCACGGAGGCGATCTATGCCCTCAACCTCGAAAACGCCGTCGCGGGCGATGTTTTCGGTTCGCCGGCCTATGTGCTCGACGGCGAGGTGTTCTGGGGACAGGACCGGCTCGAACTGCTCGACGATGCGCTGAGCTCCGGACGCGCGCCCTATATGCCGAACCCCTGACAGTCCCATGAAAAATGCAACCATCGGCCTTATCGGCGGCATGAGCTGGGAAAGCTCCGCCGAGTATTATCGCATCATCAATCAGGAGATGAATCGGCGCCTCGGCGGCGTGCACTCGGCGCAATGCCTGATGTATTCCGTCGACTTCGAAGACATCAAGCGGCTGCAGCACGAGGGAGATTGGGACAGCCTCGCACAGGCGATGAAGGACGCCGCTCTGCGCCTGGAACGCGGTGGCGCGGACTTCATCGTCCTGTGCACCAACACCATGCACCGTCTCGCCGAAGCGATCCCGTCGGTCGTGAGCATTCCGCTGCTCCACATCGCGGATCCCACGGCCGACAGGATCAAGGCTGCGGGCTTGCAGCGCATCGGCCTCCTCGGCACGGCCTTCACCATGGAGCAGGATTTCTACAAGGGCCGCCTGATTGAGCGCCATGAGCTCGACGTGATCGTGCCGGACGAGGCGGACCGGCGGATCGGGCACGAGATCATCTACAAGGAGCTTGTGCTCGGAACCATCCGGCCGGAATCGCGGCAGGCCTATCGCGAAATCATCGCGCGGTTGATCGAGCGTGGTGCGCAAGGCATCATTCTCGGTTGCACTGAGATCATGCTGCTGGTTTCCGAAGAGGACAGCGCCGTCCCGCTGTTCGACACCACGACGCTCCACGCGGTGGCGGCGGTGGATGAAGCGCTGCGCTCCAGCCGGGAATGACGCCTTAACGTCCTTACACCCTTCGACGTCATGGCCAGGCTTGTGCCGGCCATCCAGATATTGTGAGACGCCGCGCTTTGAGCAATCGAGATCACCGGAACGAGGCCGGTGATGACATGCGGGGGGGTGACCTACTCCGCCGCGACCTTCGTAGCGCGCCACTGCGTCAGCAGGGCTCGCAACGCCGCAGGCTTCAGCGGCTTGTTGAGCACGTGGATGTTCATCGCGGCTGCCGCGTCGCGCACGGCGGGCGTGCGGTCGGCGGTCACGAGGACGGCCGGCGTATCGACCTGCGTCTTCCAGCGAAGGGCCTTGATCAGTTCGAGGCCGTCGGTGTCGTCCAGGTGATAATCGGCGATGATGACTTCGGGCAGGGCCCTGTGCGTTCTCAGGGCCTGGTGGGCGGTCTCCAGATCGGATGCCGTCCAGGTGTCACAGCCCCAGCCCGAGAGAAGCAGGCGCATGCCTTCGAGGATGGCGGGTTCGTTGTCGATCACGAGCACGCGCAGGCCCGACAGCACCGTCGCGGCTGGCTTCGGCGCTTCCGGCGCGGCGGCCGTGGCCGGAAGAGCCGCCACCACCGGCACCTCGACCCGGAACACGGAGCCGCGTCCCACGTCCGAGTTCAGCGTGATCGGATGCTTGAGCACGCGGCCGATGCGCTCGACGATGGAGAGGCCGAGGCCCAAGCCCCGCGCGGCCTTCATGCCCTGATCGAGGCGCTGGAACTCGCGGAACACGATGCGCTGCTTCGAGGCCGGAATGCCGAGGCCCGTGTCCCACACCTCCAGCACGAGATGGCCGCCACGCCGGCGCGCGCCGACGATCACCCGGCCCGACGGCGTGTACTTGATGGCGTTGGAAATCAGGTTCTGCAGCAGGCGCCGCATGAGACGCCGGTCGGAGCGAACGGTCAGCGAGGAGGGCACGAAGGCGAGCTTCAGGCCCTTGTTGCGGGCAACCGGTTCGAACTCGCGCTGGAGCTGGCGGAACAGCTCGTCGATACGGAAGCTCGACCATTGCGGCTTCATGGCGCCCGTATCGAGACGCGAGATGTCGAGGATGGCGGTCAGGATCTCCTCGACCGCATCGAGCGACGCGTCGATGTTCTCGGCCAGCGTCGCGTCGCCGGCTTCGCGATCCCGCTCCACGAGAGAGACCGCGTACAGACGCGCCGCGTTGAGCGGCTGGAGAATGTCGTGCGAGGCGGCGGCGAGAAAGCGGGTCTTCGAGATGTTCGCCTCGTCGGCCTCGGCCTTCGCGCCGCGCAAGGCTTCGTTGAGCCGCGTCAGTTCTTCGGTTCTCTCGCGGACCCGCTGCTCCAGGGTCTCGTTCGCGCGGCGGCTCGCCTCTTCCGCCAGAACGGTTTCGGTCACGTCGGTGTAGGTGGTCACGTGGCCGCCGTCGGGCAGCAGGTTCGAGCGGATCTCGATGACCTTGCCGGAGGGAAAGAGCTTGAGCCGCACCGGCTCCACATCGTGGCGGAAGGAGTGCAGGCGGGCTTCGACGAGCTCGTCGATCCTGCCCGGCCCATAGGATCCGCGCGAGGCATTATAGTGAACGATGCGCTCCATGCTGATGCCCACGTGAACGAAGTTGGGCGGCATGTCGTAGAGATCGATGAAAGCCTGGTTCCAGGCCAGCAGGCGCAGGTCGCTGTCGAGAACGGTGATGCCCTGCTTGGCGTAGTTGAGCGCATGCTGGAGAAGGTCGCGACTGTGCTGGATGGCCGCGGAGGCGTCGTCGAGCAGCTTGAGGGCCGCTTCCGTCGACACGGTGCGACGGCGCAACAGCAGCGACAGCGCGAGGCGGGACGATGCCGTGCCGATGGCGGAGGCCAACAGGTGTTCCGCATAGCGCAGAAGATGGACGTCGGCTTCGGCGCGGGGTTCCAGGTTCTGTCCGCGGCTGTGGGTGAAGCCTTCGAAGGAGCGGGTCGTGCGCTCCTCGCCGAGATAGCGCGCGACGGTGGCGCGCAGTTCGCCAACGGTCACGCTGGCGCGGAATAGACGGAAGCTCGGTGTCGCGGAGGCGGCGGCCTCGCCCAGGAAGACATTGGCCTGAATCTGTTCCATCGCGGTCACCGGCCGCCAGAGCGAGAAGCCGATATAGCAGAGGATGTTGAGCGTCAGGCTCCAGACGACTCCGTGGGTGAGCTGCGGCAGGTCGACACCGAACAGCGACGTGGGCTTCAGAGCCGCGATGCCGAATGGACCCGTGACGACAACGTCGGACCAGAACACGCCATCCCAGACGAGACTTGGAAGGAGAAGCGTATAGGCCCAGGTGAGAAAGCCGACGATCAACCCGATGCTGGCACCGAGAGCCGTGCCGCGGGACCAGATGAGACCGCCGAGAAAGGCCGGTGCGACCTGCGCGATGGCGGCGAAGGACAACAGCCCGATGGCGGCCAGCGCCGCCTCTCCGGAGGCCCGGTAATAGGCATAGCCGAGGAGGATGACGAGGACGATGGAGATGCGCCTCACGCCGATCACGAAATTGCCGGGATCGATGCCCGCGAAGGCGCGCCGCCGCAGGACGATCGGCATGACGAGGTGGTTCGAGATCATCACCGCCACGGCGACGGAGTCGACGATGACCATGGCGGTCGCCGCCGAGAAGCCGCCGAGGAAGGCGAGAACCGCGATGACTCCTGCCTTGTCCGAGAGCGGCAGGGCGAGAAGGATCATGTCGCGATCGACCGCGCCTTCGGGAAATGAGGCAAGGCCCGCAAGGGCGATGGGGATCACGAATAGGTTGATGAGAAGCAGGTAGAGCGGAAACAGCCAGGCGGCACGCTTCAGATCCGCGATGTCGTGGTTCTCGACCACGGTCACATGGAACTGGCGCGGCAGGAGAAGGGCCGCACAGCTGGAGAGCAGGATGAGCGTGATGTAGCTGCCGAACCCCGAGGTCCGGTTCATCAACTCCGCAGTGGTGCCCTGTGCATGGAGCTTCTGCACGATGGCGTCGTAGCCATCGAACATCACGAAGGTGATGTAGCCGCCGACCACCAGGAAGGCGACGAGCTTCACCACCGATTCCAGGGAGATCGCCAGAAGAAGGCCGTTCTGGTGCTCGGTCGCATCCGTGTGGCGGGTGCCGAAGGCGACGGCGAAACCCGCCAGCACGAGGGCGACCACGAGAGCGAGGTCTCCGATGAAGGGAGGCTTCATCAGGTAGGTCTCGTTGGCGGCCGTCAGGAAGACGTCGAGAGAAGACGAGACGGCTTTCAGCTGCAGGGCGATGTAGGGAATGGAGCCCACAAGCGCGATCAGGCTGACGAGGGCCGCGACCCGCTCGCTCTTGCCGTAGCGGGCGGCGACGAAATCGGCGATGGAGGAAATGTTCTGCGTCTTCGCCACCCGCACGACGCGGGCGACCAACGGATAGCCCAGGCCGATCACGAGGATCGGGCCGATATAGATCGCCAGGAAGTCGAACCCGGAATGGCTCGCAAGTCCCACCGATCCGAAGAAGGTCCAGGACGTGCAATAGACCGCGAGAGCAAGGGCCGCGATGGTGGAGCGGGCAGGGCCCTGAATGAAGCGCCGTCCGCCATTGTCGCCCCAATGGGCCACGGTGAACAGAAAGCAGAGATAAACCAGCGCGGACAGCACGACGGCCCAGGTGGCGACCATAGGCTCAACCCTCGAAAGCAAACACGGGATAGCTTTAGCGACTTACGGATATGAACGCCACCACGGGAGGTGTCACAGGCCCCGGTCCCATTCCGGCTCGGGGCCGAAGCGTCCGGCCAGGAACGCCACGAAGGCGCGGACCTTGGCCGGAGCCTGCCGACCCGAAGGCAGGACCGCATGGATGGCGGGTTCGTAGGTCGGATAGGCGGTCAGGACCGGAACGAGGCTGCCGTCGCGCAGGCTGTCGCCGACGATGAAGGTGGGCTGGTAGATCAATCCTTGTCCCGCAACGGCCGCAGCCAGGAGGGCATCGCCGTTATTGGCCCGCAGATTGCCCTGGATCGGCACCGATAACTCGCCGTCGAGCCCGAAGGTCCAGCGGCTCGCCCCGATGGCGCTCGGCAGGGTATAGCCGAGGCAATTGTGCCCGGCGAGATCCTCCAGGCTCCGTGGGGTACCATGGTCCTTCAGGTAGGCCGGCGAGGCGCAGACCATGGTCCGGCAGGCGGCGAGCCGCCGTGCCACGAGGCTCGAATCCTTCAGGCGTCCGATCCGGATCGCCAGATCCCATCCTTCCTCGATGAGGTCGACATAGCGGTCCGCGAGCCCCAGGTCGAAGGACACGGCGGGGTAAAGCCGGCTGAACTCCGCAAGCGCCGGGACGACCTGCCGGAAGCCGAAGGTGAGGGGAACGTTCAGCCGCAGCGTGCCACGAGGCTCGATACGGTCGAGGCTTGCGGAGGCCTCCGCCTCCTCGATCTCGGCGAGGATGCGCTCGCAGGCCGCGAGGTAGGCCCGGCCCTCCTCGGTCAGCACCAGCTTGCGGGTGGACCGGTGCAGCAGCTTGACGCCGAGCCGTTCCTCAATGGCCGCCACGTGCTTCGTCACCATGGTCTGCGAGAGATGGAGAGCCCTTGCCGCCGCCGAAAAGCTGCCGAGCGTGGCGACACGGACGAAGACCTGCATCCCGGTGACGCGATCGAGCATGTGATGACCTCACTCTAAAAGTGTGAAGTGATATTCCAATTACGGTCTTATCACATCAGAGGTTTGAGATCATATGAGAAGCTCATTTAGGAGATCTTCCATGATCGATACCCGTACTGCTCCCTATGCCGCCCTGATCCTGCGCATCACGCTCGGCCTCGTCTTTCTCGCCCATGCCGGCCTCAAGGTCTTCGTGTTCACGCCGGCCGGCGCGGCCCAGTTCTTCGGCAGCCTCGGCCTGCCTCCGGCCCTGGCCTACCTGACCATCGCGGCCGAGACGGCCGGTGGCATCGCCCTTCTCCTGGGCCTTTACACCCGCTGGGTCTCCCTGGCCCTGATCCCGATCCTGCTCGGCGCCATCGCGTTCGTCCACGGCCCGGCAGGCTTCTTCTTCAACAATCCGAATGGCGGCTGGGAATATCTCGCGTTCTGGATCGCGGCGCTCGTGGCGCAGGCTCTCCTGGGCGACGGCGCCCTTGCGGTGCGGACCGGGTCGGCCAAGACTGCCCCCGTGTTGTCCACGCGTTCAGCCTGAGGCACGTCCCATGGTCAAACCCATTCCCCATGATGCTGCCGGAGTTCCGGCGGCACGTCCCATCGATCCCGGCGTCAGGATCGGACATGTTCACCTGAAGGTGGCGGATCTCGATCGGGCGCTCGCCTTCTATTGCGGCGTGCTCGGTTTCGAGCTGATCCAGCGCTACGGCACCCAGGCGGCCTTCGTGTCGGCGGGCGGCTACCATCACCACATCGGCCTGAACACCTGGGAGAGCCGGGGTGGCTCCCCGCCGCCTCCCGGCACGACGGGGCTCTACCATGTGGCGATCCTCTACCCGACGCGGGCAGCTCTTGCCGATGCGCTCTACCGGCTGGCCCAGGCTGGCATTCCCCTGCAGGGTGCGAGCGATCACGGCGTGAGCGAGGCGCTTTACCTGAGCGATCCCGACGGCAACGGCATCGAACTCTATGTCGACCGGCCGGAGGACCAGTGGCCGAGAACCGCCAATGGCGAGCTTGCCATGGTCACGGAGCGCCTCGACCTGCAGGAACTGCTTTCCGCCCGCGAGGCTTGACGAAATTCTCAGGCCGGACAGCTTAAGCTTAGGGGTAAGCAAAGAGGTCCGGTCATGTGGAACGAGTTCAAGCAATTCGCCCTGCGCGGCAATGTAGTCGATCTCGCCATCGGCATCATCATCGGTGTCGCCTTCGGCAGGATCGTGGATTCCCTCGTCGGCGACATTTTCATGCCCATCATCGGGGCCGTGACAGGCGGCCTCGACTTCTCGAACTACTTCACGACCCTGTCGGGCAACGTCACGGCGACGGCGCTCGAGGAGGCCAAGAAGCAGGGCGCCGTGCTCGGTTGGGGCAACTTCATCACGGTCGTCATCAACTTCATTATCATCGCATGGGTCCTCTTCCTTCTGGTCAAGGGCATGAACCGCCTGCGCCGCACGGAGGACGCCAAGACAGGCACGGCCGAGAAGCCGGCTGAAATCCCGGCCGACGTGAAGCTGCTGACGGAAATCCGCGATCTCCTGAAGACGGGCCGGACGATCTGAGGTCGGCTCATAAAGCTACCACCTCCTTGGGATGAGGGCTTTGAGAATGATCACAGGTTTCGATCGGATCCTTCGTCTTTTGTCATGAGACCTATTCCGGACTTGCCTTGAGCGGGCGAACGGGTCATCCCTGTTCGCCGGTCTCCAAGGAAATCTCCCATGAATATGTCCGTGTCGATTCCGTCCGTTCTCAACCTGCGCCCGGAGGCGGAGCAGGCGCCGACGAGCGGGATCGTCGATGTGTTCAGCTATGGCCGGCTGAAGCCCGGCATCATCCCGCTCTGGGTGGGCGAGGGCGACCTGCCGACGCCGTCCTTCATCTGCGAAGCCGCGGCCCAGTCGCTCGCGAAGGGCGAGACCTTCTACACCTATCAGCGCGGCATCCCCGAACTCCGCCAGGCCATCGCCGGCTACCATGAGCGGGTTTATGGCAAGGCCTTCGATCCGGAGCGGTTCTTCGTGACCTCCGGCGGCATGCCGGCGATGCAGATCGCCTTCCGCATGCTGGCCGGCAACGGCGACGAGGTTCTGATCCCCACGCCCGCCTGGCCGAACTTCGCCGGTGCGATCACGATTGCCGGCGCACGTCCCGTCGCCGTGCCGATGACGATCGATGGCAAGGGCTGGCATCTCGACTTCGGACGGCTCGAGAAGGCGATCACGCCGCGCACCCGCGTGCTCGTCATCAACTCGCCGTCCAATCCCACCGGCTGGGTTGCGACCCATGCGGACCTGCGCGCCGCGCTCGACCTCGCCCGGCGGCATGGGCTCTGGATCGTGGCGGACGAGATCTATGGCCGCTTCGTCCACGATCCGGCGCTGACGGTCGACGGGCGCACGCCGTCCTTCCGCGATGTGATGGAGCCGGAGGACAAGGTCATTTTCGTCCAGACGTTCTCGAAGAATTGGGCGATGACCGGCTGGCGCCTCGGCTGGCTGGAGGCCTCGCCCTCCCTCGGGCAGGTGATCGAGAACCTCGTGCAGTACCAGACCTCCGGCACGCCGGTCTTCATCCAGCGCGCGGGCGTGGCGGCCATCGAGCAGGGCGAGGAATTCCTGGCCGACCAGATCGCCAAGGCCCGCTACGGCCGCGAAGTGGTCGGACGCCTTGCGGAAACCGGCCTCGTGGAGCTGCCGCCGCCGAGCGGCGCCTTCTACGCGTTCCTGAAGATCAAGGGCGCGACCAACGCGAAGGACATCGCCTTCCGGCTCATCGACGAGGCCAATGTCGGCCTCGCGCCGGGCTCCGCCTTCGGAGACGCGGGCGAGGGGTACCTGCGTCTCTGCTACCTGCGCAAGCAAGAGGACGTGGAGGAGGCGGTCCGCCGCATCAGCGAAGCGCTGCCGAGGTTGGTGGCCTGAAGAGAGCAGCCCGTCTATGGAGGCGGGATCACACCCTTCTTGAGGATGAAGCAGCCGTAGAAGCGGCGCTCGCCCGTCGCCACGATGGCGTAGGCCTGCTTGGCACGCTCATAGAACGCGAAACGTTCGACCGAGGCCATCGGCCAGCTGTCGCGCCCAGCATCGCGGGCCGCGACCGCATCGATCTCTCTTTGAGCCTCCTGCTGGATGGCCGGAAGGTCCTCGGGATTGCCGACCACCTCCATGCGCTCTGCGGGATGTTCGACGAAGCTGTCGAGGGGCATCAGGGAGAGGACAGCGCGGATGGCTCGCGGCGAGCCGATATTGTCCATGCGGATCACACGGCCGTAGGCGGTCTGGCGCGCGATGGAATCGGCGGGAAAATTGGCATCGCAGATCACGAGATCGTCCCCGTGCCCCATGGCCTGGAGCACATACAATAGATCCGCATTGAGGGCCGGGTCGATTCCGTGCAGCACCGTTTCCTCCATCCGTTGATTGATGCGCATGTGAGCAGGCTTTCGAACGCCATGCAATGTCCAGCTTGGATCGATATGTCTCGGCAGACCTTGGCCGCATGGCATCCGCGCATCCTGGGCATTTGACGTTGGCGCAAACGCCGTCCATTGAGCTGGACTGTGATGCGTCTCGTCCTTGCCCATCTCATCCAGATCCTGGTTGCCGCTCTCGGCGGGCTCGTCTTCTACTGGCTCGGCGTTCCGGCCGCATGGCTGTCCGGTTCCGCCATCGCGGCCACGCTCTGGGGCCTGACCGGCTGGGCCGTGCCCCTGCCGAAGGCGCTGGCCGATGCCGCCATGCTGACCTCCGGCGCCGCCATGGGCGCGGCGGTGACGCCCGCCGCCATCGAGGCCATGGGGCGCTACCCGGGCAGCCTCATCCTGCTGATCCTCGGCGTCGTGGCGATTTCCGCCACATCGAGCGCCTGGCTCGTGCGCATGTCGGGCTGGCGCAAGGCCGATGCGGTGCTGGCCTCCGTCCCTGGTGCGCTGTCCACCGTTCTGGCCGTCGCGGCCGACCGCAAGGCGGAGGTGGCCGCCATCGCCATCGTGCAGAACTTCCGGCTCTTCGTGCTGATCGCCCTGCTGCCGAGCCTTGTCGTGATGACCGGAGGAGGGGGCAACACGGGTGCGCTGGTCGGCGCAGGACTTCCCATCGAGAGCCCGGACGGCATGGCCTTCATCCTGCTCGGCGGACTTGTTCTGGGGACGGTGTTCAAGCGGCTGAAGGTCGCCGCGCCGATCCTGCTCGGCGCCACAATCGTCAGCTCCGTCAGCCACGGCACCGAGTTCGTGACCGGCGTCATCCCCCCGGTGATCGCCACGGGCGGCCTCGTGCTGATCGGGCTCTTCATCGCCGACCGGTTCCGCAATCTCCAGCGCTCGACCCTCCGGCGAGCGCTCGTGTCCGCGCTCGGCTCCTTCACGGTCGGCATGGTGGTGGCCGCCCTCTTCGCCAGCGTGGCCGCCTGGCTCGCCGGGGTCAGCTTCGCCAACGGTCTCGTGGCCTTCGCGCCGGGCGGTCTGGAGGCCATGACCGTGCTGGCCCTGATCCTCGGGCTCGACCCGCTCTATGTGGGCATCCACCACCTCGTCCGTTTCCTGGGGATCGGACTGATCCTGCCGTTCCTCATCGGCTGGCTGCAGCGGGGACAGCCGGAGGCTGCCGAGTAGAGGCAAGCGGATCGCTCGGACCCGAAGGGCCACGCCCCACGATCATCCCCGGCGAGCGACGCGAGAAAAGGAAGAGGTCCACCCATACGCGCTGCGCCTGATCGTGAATTCTCTTCGACTGGGCCGCGCAGCGGACCCCGGGAACCATAACCCCTGACGGTTCTTCATTCTGCCAAGACGGCGTTTATGGATCCTCGCCTGCGCGAGGATGACGGTGCAGCGGTTCCGCACCGCATCCTGCTTGCGACCCCGCTTCCTCAGACGACGAAGAAGTCGAGGTGGGTGAGCTTGAGGTTCTTCGACAGCGTGGCGAACTGGATCGCCTCCTTGACGCCGGTGCCGTCGGCATCGTAGAACAGCGCGCCGGTCTTCTTGTTGTAGATCACCTGATCGTCGCGGTCGTGCGCCTTGGCGCCGATGTAGAACTCGCCCTTCTTGAGCACGCCTGTCTTCTTGATCTTCGAGAACACGCTCTTCTTCAAATGGATCGTGTCGTCGGCCACCACGAAGTCGGTGATCTTGTCGAGGTTCTGCTTCTTGTTGAGCTTGTTTGTCTTCGCCAGCTTGGCGTCGAACATGAAGACGTCCTGACCGGCACCGCCCGTAAGTGTATCTTTCCCTATATAGCCCATGAGAATATTGGCCGTTTCATCGCCAACGAGAGTATCGTGGCCCTGCGCGCCGCTGAGCGTCGACGCGAGTGCGCTACGGCTCATCTGGCCATTGACCAAATCGATCACGTAGGGCGCAACGAGTGTTTGCGCTCCTTCCTGAATCGTTACCGTGGCGGATTTCTGGCCTCTGATGGCATAGATGTGCTGAAAGGACACGCTGCCACCGGCCGGTGTCGCGCTCTCAAATGTCCCATCACCCCACGCGATGCTGACAGCAGAGGCATTGCCGACGAAAAAGCTTGTCTCCAGGAAGCGCCCTTCGATCATTTTCAGGGCGATGTTCGTGAGATAGATGTCCTCGAGGTTGTTGCGGTCGTCGTCCGCAATACGAGCATTGCTTTCGAATATGATCGATCTCCCGTCCGGGCTGAACTGCGCACTACCACTATCGTCCGCGAACGACCCGTCCGATGAGATGCGAGTAAGCGCACCGCTGACGAGATCCTTCAGGTAAATGTCAGTCGCTTCATTCGTGTCGTCGCTGGTCAGGCGGGCATCGCTTTCGAACATCACCTGCTTGCCGTCTGGACTGAATTGCGCCCTTCCGCTGGCTCCTCGCGATATATCCCCTCCTGACAGAAGCATCTTCGCGCCGCTCGCCAAGTCGACGAGATAGATATCAGTGTCGTTGTCAGTATCGTCGCTGGTCAGGCGGGCATTGCTTTCGAAGACCACCTGTTTGCCATCCGGACTGAATTGCGCTCTTCCGCTGTCTCCTTCCGATAGGCCACCTCCTGACAGAAGCGTCTTCGCGCCGCTGGCGAGGTCTACAAGATAGAGGTCTGTGGACGCGGTATCAGTGTCGTCGGCGGTGAGCTTGGCTTTCGTCCTGACGAGAACCGATCTCCCGTCCGGGCTGAATCGAGCGGCATCGCTATCGCCTGTCTGCATGGCGCCGGCAGTCAGGCAAATGACATTGCCGCTACCGTCTCGCAGATAAACGTCATTATTGGAGTTCGTATCGCTTGCTGCGAATCGGCCATTGGTGACGAAGACGACAGACTGTCCGTCCGGGCTGAATTGAGCATCGATCATGTGAACGACCGATGGACCGGATTCAAGCTGATCCGGCGTCAGGCGGACCATGTCCCCTCCAATGACTTTGAGGTACAGGTCGTTGGTGGTGTTGTTATCGTCCTGCGTCAGTTTGGCAGAGCTGAAAACCAGGACGGATCTCCCGTCAGGGCTCAACCCCCAATCGACAGAGCCTTCCCCTGGCTGTCCGCTCGATAGCAATGCGAGATTGCCTTGAGAGTCACGCAGGTAGACATCCAGCGATTGGTTGACATCGTCAGTCGTCAACGGAATATCGCTTGTGAGAAGAATATACTCCCCATTCGGGCTGAACGCGCCCGGAGACGTGTACCCGGTTGTCGTTCCACGCGCTGAAAGGTTGGTCAACGTGCCGTGAACGAGATCCTTCATGTAAACATCCGGAGCATTGTCAAGGTCGTCCGATGTCAGGCGCGCTGTGCTCGTGAAGATCATGAATTTCCCATCCGGGCTCAGCACGGGGTTGTAGCTGGCTCCGCCCGTTCCGCTGGGGGAAAGACGCGTGGTGGTGTCACGGACAGTGATCACACGGACGGACTGAACGGTCAGAGATGGCGACATGACATGGCCTTTTTGTAACGAGATATAATTACAATTACTGACGCTGTTTGTCGATAGCCGGCACCGGGATGCCGGCGGATCCCAGGCCTTGGGAACTTGGAAAAGCGGGTCCGTTTTTCTCCACCGCGGCCGTGCGGACGAGCACGATGCCCTACGGCTTCTCGCCCCTTAACCGCTCGACCGCCTCCATGCGCGGCTTGGCGGTCTCCCACAGGTGCTTGGTGACCGCCGCGAGGAGCGCTTCGGTCAGAAGGAGAAGGCCCGCCGAGGAATCCCAGTTCGACGGCGCCACGATATGGGCCGGCAGGACGTGGCGGGCGACGCGGGCGATGGGCGAGAGCCAGGGATCGGTCAGAAGAACGACGGTCGCCCCCTGCTTCGCGGCCGTCTCGCAAAGGGCCGTCACGTCCTCCTGGTAACGGCGGATGTCGAAGGCGACGATCACGTCCTTCTTGCCGATCTCGATCATCCGGTCGCGCCAGAGGACTGGCTGCCCTTCGATGAAGTTCACACGGCTGCGCACGATGCGCAGATGGCTTTCGGCGTAGCGCGCCAGTGCCCCGGTGAAGCGTCCGCCCGTGAAATGGATCCGCCGGCGCGGGTCGCCGAGCAGGGCGACGACCGCGTCGAACTCGGCCGGGGCGATGTTCTCCACCGTGGCTCGCAAATTCCCGATCACCGCTTCGGCAAAGGAGGCCAGGGCAGGGGCGCCTTGACCCTTGTCGGAGGGGCTCGCCTTGGCCAGCGGGGAGAGCAGCTGGGCTTCCAATTCCTCGCGCAGGTGCTTCTGGAACTCCGGAAAACCGCTGAAGCCCAGGCGGATGACGAAGCGTAATGCCGATGGAGCGGAAATCCCGGCCCGGGACGCGAACCCGGCCACCGTATCGAGGCCCGCAAAGGGATAATGGCTGAGCAGCAGATGGGCGGCCTTCTTCTCGCTGGGCGTGAATCCGTCCATGTCGAGGCGGATGCGTTCGGCCAGGCTGGGCGGAATGGCGCTGTCAGTTTTCATGTTCCAAAGTTTCAATTCCCCACCTTGACGGTTGCCGAAAGCTGTACCAAAAATTTCATAGAATAAAAATCACCAAGAAACGTACCAAGCGTTCAAACGAGGGTGACGACCTGCATCCAGCAGGCAACGGAGGGCCGCATGGCGCATGCGAGTCGGACGGCAGTCGGTCAGGAATCCGCCGCGCAGGCGGCGGCGCCGGTTGCCGTCATCGAGAACCCGCAAGGAGACTCGCGGATCCTGTTCATCTGCGAACATGCCTCCAACCACCTGCCGGCCCGCTATGGCACCCTGGGGCTGGGGCCTGCCGAACTGGAAAGCCATATCGCCTGGGATCCCGGGGCGCTCGGCGTGGCCAAGGAACTGGCGCGCCTGCTCGATGCGCCGCTCATCCACGCCACCGTCTCGCGCCTCGTCCTCGATCTCAATCGGGAGCCGTCGGCGCCGGACTCGATCTGGACGCTCAGCGAGCACACCACGATCCCTGGCAATCTCGATCTCACCGAGACGGAACGGGCGATCCGCGTGCGCGAGGTCTACGATGCGTTTCACGGTGCGATCGAGACTTTCGCGGACGCCCGCAAGGCGGCAGGACAGCTGGACGCCGTCGTCTCCATCCATTCGTTCACGCCGGTCTACCGGAATGTCCCGCGGCCCTGGCAGATCGGCCTGATCTTCAATCGTGACGAGCGCTATGCGCGCAGCGTCGAGGCCGGGTTGAAGCAGGATCCGGCGCTCGTCGTCGGCATGAACGAACCCTATTCACCGGCGGATCGGGTGTTCCACACCCTCGAACGCCACGCCGAGAGGCGCGGCCTTCCTCCGCTGATGATCGAAATCCGCAACGACCTGATTCGCACACAAGACGAACAGGCGTCGTGGGCTCGCCGTCTGGCGCCGCTTTTGAGGGAGGGGGCACGGACGCTCTAGCGCATCGTGCGGAAAAGTGGATCCGGTTTTCCGCAGAGAACGATGCGCCGCTTGAGAAGAAGAGCATCGGATGGATCCCAAAAGTGCAAATCCACTTTTGGGTCCGATGCTCTGATGACGGGGGCGGCGCAGAGCGTGCCGTGACCCGAAAGGCAGAACTTCTTGGAGGATCAACTCGATGTCAGTCGGACAAGGAAGTACAGGAGTGCACGCTCCGCCGGCCGGAGCACAGAGCGCCGCCGGCATTACCTATACCACGGTGGATGAAAGCTATTTCGAGGCGCGGCGCCTGAAGCGCCATGCCCGCGTCTGGTCGCTCTGGGCGCTCGGCGTCGGGGCGGTGATCTCGGGCCATTATTCCGGATGGAACCTGGGCCTCACCAACGGTTTCGGCGCGATGTTCTTCGCGACCATCATCATCGCCATCATGTATCTGGGCCTCACCTTCTCGCTCGCCGAGATGTCGCCGGCCCTGCCCCATACGGGCGGCGCCTACTCGTTCGCGCGCACCTCCATGGGGCCCTGGGCGGGCTACATCACGGGCATCGCGGAGAACATCGAGTTCGTGCTCACCCCGGCCGTGATCGTGTTCTTCATCAGCTCGTACCTGTCGGCGATCTTCGATACGTCGCCGGCCTTCCAGCCGGTCTACTGGGTCCTATGCTACGCCCTGTTCGTCGGCCTCAACATCATCGGCGTCGAGCTCTCGTTCAAGGTCACCGTCGGGGTGACGCTTGCGGCGCTCGCGGTGCTCGCCTTCTTCTACGTGTCGGTGCTGCTCTCCGGCCAGTTCGATTTCTCGCGCTGGGCGCTGAACATCGGTCCTGACGGAGCGGAGCTGCCAAACGGCAACGGCCCGTTCCTGCCCATGGGCGTGGGCAGCATCCTGTCGTCCTTGCCCTTCGCGGTCTGGCTCTTTCTCGCCATCGAGCAGCTGCCGCTCGCGGCCGAGGAATCGCACGATCCGCAGAAGGACATGCCCAAGGGCATCATCGCCGGCATCTTGACCCTGATCGCTTCCGCGTTCCTCGTGCTCTTCCTGAACACGGGGATCGCACCCGGCGCCGCAGGCTTGGGCAAGTCCGGCGAGCCGCTGCTCGACGGCTTCCGCACCTTGTTCGGGACGGACATCGCCAAGATTCTGGCGGCGGTCGCGGTGATCGGGCTGATTGCCTCGTTCCACACCATCATCTTCGCCTTCGGGCGGCAGATCTACTCGCTCTCGCGGGCTGGGTACTTCCCGAGCTTCCTGTCGGTCACACACGGCGAGCGAAAGACGCCGCACGTGGCGCTGATCGCGGGTGCGGTGCTCGGCCTCCTGGTGATGCTGATCATCTGGTTCGCCCGTGGTGCCGAGGCGGGTGCCACCGTCATCGGCGGCACGCTGCTCAACATGGCGGTCGCCGGCGCGATGCTGGCCTACTTCATGCAGGGCATGTCCTACATTGTCCTGAAGAGGAAGTTCCCAAGCCTGCACCGGCCTTACCGGAGCCCCTTCGGCATCGCAGGCGCTGTCATCTGCATGGTCATCGCAGCGGTGACGCTCTACTTCCAGCTCACCGACTCGGTGTTCCAGACGGCCGTCATCGGCGTGGCCATCTACTATGCCGTGATGATGGCCTACTTCCTGATCATCGGGCGCCACAAGCTCATCCTCTCGCCGGAGGAAGAGTTCGCTCTCACCAAGGGCGAGGCGGAATACAAGACGTACTAGCGCATCGTGCGGAAAAGTGGATCCGGTTTTCCGCACGATGCGCCGCTTAAGGGATTGAGCATCGGATCAATCCCGAAAGTGCAAGTCCGCTTTTGGGTCCGATGCTCGAACGAACCCAGGGGAGCGCGGCAGCCGCGCTCCCTCCCTTCCTGCTCAAGGTATTTCGTATGGACGCTCCCAAGATCAAGAATGCCGCCGAGGCCGCCGAATATGTCCGCAGCCGCGATCTGCCCTTCGTGAAGGTCGGGGTCGTCGACGTCGACGGCATCATGCGCGGCAAGTACATGGCCCGCGACAAGTTCGAATCCGCTCTCGAGAAGGGCTTCGGCTTCTGCGACGTGGTTCTGGGCTGGGACTCCAACGATCAGCTCTACGACAACACGAAGCTCACCGGCTGGCACACTGCTTATCCGGATGCGTCGGTGCGGATCCTGCCGGAAACGATGCGGCTCATCCCCTTCGAGAACGACCTGCCGTTCTTTCTCGCCGAGTTCGACGGCTATGCGGAGGCCGCCTGTCCGCGCGGCGTGCTGCGCCGCGTGCTGAAGAAGGCGGAGGACATGGGCTTTGCCGTCTCGGCCGCAGCCGAGTTCGAGTTCTTCCTGTTCGAGGAAACCCCACATTCCGTGCGGGAAAAGAACTATCGCGATCTGAAGAACATCACGCCGGGCTTCTTCGGTTATTCGGTGCTGCGCTCAGGTGTTCATGCGGATTTCTATCACGAGCTTCTCGACCTTGCGAACAGGATGGATTTCGAGATCGAGGGCCTGCATACCGAGACCGGCCCGGGCGTTCTGGAAGCCGCGATCCGCGTCGACGACGCGTTGAAGGCGGCCGACAAGGCGGCCCTGTTCAAGACCTATACCAAGATCCTCGCGCAGCGTCGCGGCTGGATGGCCACCTTCATGGCGAAATGGTCGCGCGACTGGCCCGGTCAGTCCGGCCATCTGCACGCCTCCCTGCGCGATCTTCGAACCGGCAAGGGCGCGTTCTACGATGCAAACGCCAAGCACAACATGTCGGAGACCATGCGCTGGTTCGTCGGCGGTCAGCAGCAGCTGATGCCCGAAATCCTCGCCATGGTGGCCTGCACGGTGAACAGCTACACGCGGCTCATTCCCGGGTTCTGGGCGCCGACCGATTCCGCCTGGGGCGTGGAGAACCGCACCACGGCTCTGCGCGTCATTCCGGGTTCCGAGAAATCGCAGCGCGTGGAGTATCGGGTCGCCGCTGCCGACATCAACCCGTATATCGCGCTCGCGGCCGCCATCGGCTCTGGCCTGTGGGGCATCGAGAACCGGACCGACCCCGGCGAGCCGATCGCGGGCAATGCCTATGCGGTGGAGCACCCGAAGGAGCGAGCCCTGCCGCGTTCCCTGGGTGAGGCCGCCGAGCGCCTGAAGGGCTCGCAGGCGGCCCGCCAGCTCTTCGGCGATACCTTCGTCGATCATTACGCGGCCACCCGCGAATGGGAGGAGAGGGAAGCCCGCAAGGCCATTACGGATTGGCAGCTCGCCCGTTACTTCGAGATCATCTAAAAGACTTAATCAGACACAAGCACAGGAGAAGGCCATGGTCCTCACGAGCCATGGTCTTTCGGACATCATATCATGGCTGATACCGATATCGTCTGCATTTCCCCCATCGACGGGAGCGAGCTCGTCCGCCGCCCCATCATGACCGAGGCCGCCATCGACGCGGCGATCACGGCTGCCCGTGATGCGCAGAAGGCGTGGCGCAACGTGCCGGTGCCTGAGCGCGCCGCCAAGGTCTTCGCCTTCCTCGATGCGCTGCTCGCCATGAACCAGGAAGTGGTGCCGGAAATCGCCCAGCAGATGGGCCGTCCGGTGCGCTATGGCGGCGAGTTCCGCGGGGTCGAGGAGCGCGCGCGCTATATGATCTCGATTGCGGAAAAGAGCCTGCAGTCCATTCCGGCCGATGACGAGAAGGCGGGCTTCCGGCGCATGATCAAGCGCGAGCCCGTAGGCCTCGTTCTCGTCATCGCGCCCTGGAACTATCCCTACCTCACGGCGATCAACACCATCGTGCCGGCGCTCATGGCCGGCAATGCGATGCTGCTGAAGCACGCGTCGCAGACGGTGCTCGCCGGCGAGCGCTTCCAGATGGCCATGGACCGCGCCGGCCTGCCAAAGGGGCTGTTCCAGAACCTGTATCTCAGCCACGACCAGACGAGCCGCATCCTCGGCGGCCGCCTCGTCGACCACTGCAACTTCACCGGATCAGTCGGCGGCGGTCGCGCCATCGAGCGCGCTGCGGCCGGCACCTTCACGTCGCTGGGCCTCGAGCTCGGCGGCAAGGATCCGGCTTATGTGCGCGAGGATGCGAATATCGATCACGCCATCGAGAACCTCGTCGATGGTGCGTTCTTCAATTCCGGCCAGTGCTGCTGCGGCATCGAGCGAATCTATGTCCACGAAAAGCATTACGACCGCTTCGTCGAAGGGGCTGTCGACCTCGTGAATAAATACGTGCTCGGCAACCCGCTGGAGGAGGCGACCACGCTCGGACCAATGGCGCATAAGCGCTTTGCCGATCTCGTGCGCGGGCAGAATGCCGAAGCCGTGGCGAAAGGCGCGAAGGCGCATATCGACGCGAAGAAGTTCCTGGCCGATGGCGGCAATACGGCCTATCTCGCCCCGCAGGTGCTCACCCATGTGGATCATTCCATGAGCGTGATGCGCGAGGAAAGCTTCGGCCCGACCGTCGGCATCATGAAGGTGAAGGGCGACGAGGAGGCGATCCGCCTGATGAACGACTCGCCTTACGGTCTCTCCGCTGCGATCTGGACCTCCGACGTGGATGCCGCCGAAGCCATCGGCGAAAAGCTCGAGACCGGCACCGTCTTCATGAACCGCTGCGACTACCTCGATCCCGCGCTCGCCTGGACGGGCGTGAAGGATACCGGCCGGGGCGCGAGCCTGTCGCGTCTGGCCTACGAGTCGCTGACTCGCCCGAAATCCTACCACCTCCGTCAGATCTGATTGAAAGCATCATGACCACGTCTCCCCGCTCCAACTGGAACTACCCCACAGCCGTGCGCTTCGGCGCAGGCCGCATCGCGGAACTGGCCGAGGCCTGCAAGGCCGTCGGCATGTCGGCGCCGCTCATCGTGACGGATCCCTTCCTGGCGACGCAGCCGATGACGAAGGCTGCGCTCGACCAGCTGATCTCTGCCGGTCTCAGGGCCGCGATCTTCTCGGACATCAAGCCGAACCCGGTCGAGACCAATGTCTACAAGGGGCTCGAGGTTCTGCGATCCGGCAAGCATGACGGCGTCGTGGCCTTCGGCGGCGGCTCGGCGCTCGATGCCGGCAAGGTCATCGCCTTCATGGCCGGCCAGACCCGGCCAATGTGGGATTTCGAGGATATCGGCGATTGGTGGACCCGCGCGGACCCAAAAGGAATCCAGCCGATCATCGCCGTGCCGACCACGGCGGGCACGGGCTCCGAGGTGGGACGCGCCGGCGTGATCACCCAGGAGGCGACGCACACCAAGAAGGTGATCTTCCATCCGCTCATGATGCCGAAGATCGTGATCTGCGATCCGGAGCTCACGGTGGGCATGCCGCCGCACATCACGGCCGGCACGGGCCTCGATGCGCTGGCGCATTGCATCGAAGCCTATTGTGCGCCGGGTTATCATCCGATGGCGGACGGCATCGCGGTCGAGGGCATCCGCCTCGTGAAGGAATACCTGCCCCGTGCCTATAAGGACGGCAGGGACATCGAGGCGCGCGCACAGATGATGTCGGCGGCCGCCATGGGGGCGACGGCGTTCCAGAAGGGCTTAGGCGCGATCCATGCGCTTTCGCACCCGACCGGTGCACTGTACGATACGCATCACGGCCTGACCAATGCGGTCTTCATGCCCTATGTGCTGGTCTATAACCGCAAGGCCATCGAGGAGCGGATCGAGCGTCTCGCCGCCTATATCGGCCTTCAGCCATCATTCCAGGCCTTCCTCGACTGGGTGCTGCAGCTGCGCAAGGATCTCGGCGTGCCGCATACGCTGGAAGGCCTGAAGGTCGATGCCGCCCGTTTCGACGAGATGTCGGAAATGGCGCCGAACGATCCCACCGCAGGCGGAAATCCGGTCCCGATCACCAAGGAGAGTTCCCGCAGGCTCTTCGAGGATGCGCTGGCCGGACGCCTCTGATCGTCGCGTCCTAATAACAAAGGCACCGCTGTGACGAACAGCGGTGCCTTTTGATCTGGTCGGGCTTCCGTTGGTTAAGCCGCAGCCTTCAGAGGCGTCTTGCGTTCGGCACGGAGCGACTTGAGGGCTTCCGTCCAGCGGAAGAGTTCGTCCAGCATCGCGGCTGCCGAGGTCTTGTAGATGTCGGGCGCATTGAGAGTGCCGTTCTCGTCCAGGTTCTGGAACACCATCGGCATGGGCACGCCTTCCGGAATCGGCATCATCTTCAAGGTCGTGACGATCTGCTTCGCGGCCTGGACCGAGCGCAGGCCGCCCGAGATGCCGCCATAGCTGACGAAGCCGGCAGGGGCGTAGTTCCACTCGCGGGACAGGTAGTTGAGCGCGTTCACGAGAGCCGGAGGCGGAGCATAGTTGTACTCCGGCGTCACGAACACGAAGGCATCGGCGGAGCCGACGCTCGCGGCCCAAGCCTTGGTATGAGCGTGATGGTAGTTCTGCTTCATCGGGTGCTCGGGCTCGTCGAAGACCGGTAGGTTGAACGACGCCAAGTCGACCAGAACCGGCTCAAACTTGCCGTGCTCGGCGGTATACTCGCTGAACCATTGGGCGACGCTTGGACCGATCCGGCCGGGACGGGTGCTGCCGATGATGATGTGAAGCTTGGGCTTCATGACATGTCCTTGGTTTGCATTCGAAGGCCGGAACCCTTAAGTTCCGGTTTGTAACCGAGGCTCATTAAGTAACTTCCGGAGCATCGCGCAAGGAGGCACTTCCATGTCACCCAGTCACATTCATGTGCCCACCGATTGCGGGACCGTGACCGAGATCCTGTCGCGCGTCGGCGACAAGTGGAGCGTCCAGGTGGTGGTCCAGCTCGGTGAGGGACCTAGGAGATTCAATGAGTTACGCCGGATCGTCAGCGGAATCTCGCAGCGGATGCTCACCCTGACCTTGCGCGGATTGGAGCGTGACGGGCTCGTGACGCGCACCGTCTACCCGACGATTCCGCCCCGGGTGGATTACCAGCTCACAGGTCTGGGTTGCTCCCTGCTCAAGACTGTCAGGGGCCTGGGCGAGTGGGCGATCGCAAATCGGCAGGAAATTCTGGCGGCACGGCGCCGCTTCGATGCCGACGAGCCCGGTTCGGAAACGAAGGACAATCTTCGGCAGTCGGACGCGGCCTAAGACGCTTGTGGCGCAGCCCTGTGCTCCAGGATCTCCCAAAGGGCTCGGTCGTGAAAGGTCACGATGGCCCCGTCGGCGCCGATCTCCCACATCTCGTCGGCGCTGAGGCCCGTCAGGACACCGAAGGAAAACAGGCCCGCCGCCTTGGCGGCCCTCATGCCCGACGGGGAATCCTCGAATGCGATGGCCTCATCGGCCTGGATGCCGAGCTGCTCGATCGCCGTGAGATAGGGTAGGGGATCAGGTTTGCCGCGCTCGACCTGATCGATCGTAATCTCAATCTTGAATCGCCCGGCCAGCCCCAGCACCTCCAGCATGTGATCCGCGTTGAGACGGGGTGCATTGGTGACGAGAGCGATCTTGATGCCGCGTGCCTCCGCCCAGTCCAGCAGGTCAAGAAGGCCCTCCAGCGGCCGGAGATTCTGGGCCATGCGGCGGAACGTGGCCTCTTTCTCTTCCGCATAGACTTCCTGTTGCTCGGCCGGGAGATGGGGCAGGAGCGTCGCGAAGATCGCCTCGTTGGTGCGCCCGATGATCTTGGAGCGATAGACCTCCTCGGTGATCGAGACGCCCTGGTCCTTCAGGACTTCGGCAAAGGCTTCCAGATGCACGGGATCGCTGTGCACCAATGTTCCATCCATATCGAAGATCAGTGCTTTGAGCATGGGAACGTCTCTCAAGAATGTCGGGCCTCGGGGCCAAGGAATAGACCGCTTCACTCTGGAAGGCACCCCGTTGGAATTGCAGCCCAGCTCTATAGATAATCGAAGACCAATGAAACTGTATAAAGCGTGATCCCACCGATGGTTCGCATCCTTTCCTGCCTCATCGACGAGATGTTCCGATGCAGGTGATCGACAGGCTCCGGCTTCTCTATGAGGGCGACACGGCTCAGGCGCATCAGTTCCGTTACGGTCTTCTGATCTTTGACGTGGTAACGATCCTGTTCATCGTCGTCACGTCCTTCCTGCCGCGCTCCCCGGCCTTCGAGTGGATGGACGTGATCATCGGCCTGATCGTTCTGGCCGATTTTGGAGCCCAGATCGTCATCAGCCGGACGCCCTGGCGGGACTTGGCCCATCCGACGACACTGGCGGACGTCGCGGCCATCGTGTCCTTTCTCGCCCCTGTCGTCGGAGAGGGCATCGGGTTCCTGCGGATTCTGCGCACGGTTCGCCTGCTGAGAACCTATCAGCTTCTCGCCCGCCTGCGGTCTGACAGCGTCTTCTTCCGGCGCAACGAAGATCTCATCATCGCTTCCGTCAATCTCGGCGTCTTCATCTTCGTCATGACCGGTTTCGTCTACGAGACGCAGCGCTGGACGAACACGAATATCGGCAACTACATCGATGCGCTGTATTTCACCATTGCGGCGCTGACCACCACCGGCTTCGGCGACATCACGCTGACGGGGACGCTGGGGCACCTGATTTCCGTCGTCATCATGATCTTCGGCGTCACGCTTTTCCTGCGTCTCGTGCAGGTCCTGCTACGTCCCGACAAGGTGCGCTTTCCGTGCCCCGTCTGCGCCCTGCAACGGCACGACAGGGATGCCGTTCACTGCAAGGCCTGCGGCACGGTCCTGAACATTCCGGACGAAGGGGCGATCTGAAGGCGTTACGCGTTCGGAATGATGGCGACGCCGCGCTGGGTCTCGAACGAAATCGACACCGGAGTTCCCGGAACGATCGGTTCCTTGCGCCCGTATTGAACCACGAACAGGTTTCCGATGGCGCTGTCCACCTCGTATTCCACCTGGGTGCCGAGATAGGAGGCCTTCCGCACCGTGCCGGCCAGTGCGCCGGACGTGGCCGCCGTCTCGTCGAGGAAGATGGCATCGGGACGCACGGCGAGCTTGACGGTGCCTTGGCGGGCATTCCTGTGTGGGAGCTGGAGGCTCACATTGCCGATATTCACCTGGGCCGTCGTGCCGGCAACGCTCACGAGATCGCCGGAGATGATGTTGGCGTCGCCGATGAAGTCGGCCACGAACAGGTCGGCCGGCTCCTCGTAGAGCTCGCGCGGGGTGCCGGTCTGGGCGATGCGCGCATTCGACATCACGATGATGTGGTCGGATACGGCGAGCGCCTCCTCCTGATCGTGCGTCACGTAGGCCACGGTGAGGTTGAGGCTCTGCTGCAGCTCGCGGATATCCTCCCGGACGCGCCGCCGCAATTTGGCGTCGAGATTGGACAAGGGCTCGTCGAACAGGAGAACCTGCGGTTCCAGCACGAGGGCGCGGGCCACGGCCACGCGCTGCTGCTGCCCGCCGGACAACTCGGACGGCGCACGCTTCTCGAGGCCCTTGAGGCCGATCAGGGACAGTTTCTCCATGGCCATATCGTAGGCGTCCTTCTTCGAGGCGCCCTGCACGGAAGGTCCATAAGCCACGTTCTCCAGCACCGACATGTGCGGGAAGAGAGCGTAGGACTGGAACACCATGCTTACATCGCGATCCGCGGCGGAGAGGTTCGTCACGTCGCGCCCGCCGATTAGGATCTGGCCTTCGCTCGCCATCTCGAGCCCTGCGATCATGCGCAGGGTCGTGGTCTTGCCGCAGCCGGAGGGGCCGAGCAGGGTCACGAGCTGGCCCGGCTCGATGGTGAAGGAGACGTCGTCCACCGCCGTGACGTTGCCATAGCGTTTCGTCACGTTGCGGAACTGAACCGAAGCCGCCTGCTTCTTGGACGTCCCGGGCCGGGACATGGAGTGGACGGAAGACATCTTGTTCATGGGACAGCCTGCACGGCAACGGGGGGGGAGGCAGTGCTCGCGCTGCGGCGCCCGAGGCGCCGCTCGCCGACGGCCAGCTGGATCACCGCTATGGCGACCAGCATGACGAGGATGAGCACGGTGGAATAGGCGATCGCAAGGCCGAACTCGCCGGCTTCGACACGACCGACGATATAGGTCGTCGCCATGTTGTACTCGGCAGTGACCAGGAAGATCACGGCGCTCACGGCGGTCATGGCGCGGACGAAGGAATAGACCAGGGAGGCGACGATGGCCGGCCGCAGCAGCGGCAGAACCACGCGGCGCATGGTGGTCGACGAGCGGGCCCCCAGGGTCAGCGAGGCCTCGTCGAGGCTCTTGTCGATCTGGCTCAAGGTTGCGATGCCCGAACGCACACCCACCGGCATGTTGCGGAACACGAAGCACATCACGAGGATGAAGCCCGTTCCGGTGATCTCGATGGGCGGCACGTTGAAGGCCAGAATATACGACACGCCCACGACGGTTCCGGGAATCGCAAAGCTCAGAAGCGTGCCGAACTCGAAGGCACGCTGACCGGAGAAGCGTTGGCGGGTGAGAAGGTAGGCGGTGAGCAGGCCGATGGCCGCCGTCAGCGGGGCCGAGAGCGCGGCCACCTTCACGGTAGCGAAGAAGGAGTTCCAGGCGGATCCCGAGAAGTAGAATCCCCAATCGGCGCGCTCGACCCGGAATGCGGTGACGAAATGCTCCAAGGTCGGCGTGTAGTCCCGGCCCATGGAACGCACGAAGGCGCCGACCACGATGATCGCATAGACGGCGACGGTGAAGATCGCCCAGGGCAGGGCCGTGAGATAGGAGGCGAGCGCCACCCGCCGCGGAAGCGGCAGGGGAATGCCGGCGTCGCCCTTGCCGGTGACGGTCGTGTAGACCTTCTTGCCGAGCCAGGCGTGCTGGAGCCAAAAGGCGCCGAGCGTGAACGCGAGCAGGATAATGGACAGAACGGCCGCGCGCCCCTGGTCCTGCTGCGCGCCCACGACGGCAAAGAAGATCTTGGTGGAGAGCACTTCATAATTGCCGCCGAGCACCAGCGGATTGCCGAAATCGGCGAGGCTTTCCACAAAGCCGAGGAGAAAGGCGTTGGCGAGACCCGGACGCATGAGCGGCAGCGTCACGGTCCAGAAGGTCGTCCAGCTCTTGGCGCGCAAGGTCTGCGAGGCTTCCTCGAGCGTGGGGCTGATGCCCTGCACCACGCCGATGAGAACAAGGAACGCAATCGGCGTGAAGGCGAGCAGCTGCGCGATGAAGACGCCGGGAAGCCCGTAGATCCAGCGCGAGCGCGGCACGCCGAACCACTCCCACAGCACGGCCGAGAGGGCTCCCGAGCGACCGAAGAGCAGGATCAGGGCCAGGCCGATCACGAAAGGCGGCGTGATGATGGGCAGAACGCTCATCAGGCGCAGGAGCTTCTTGAAGCGGAATTCAGTGCGCGTTGCGATCAACGCGAAGGCAAGACCCAGAGCCGTGGTGCCGACGCCTACGAGAAGCCCGAGAAAGAGCGTGTTCCACGCCACGCCGCAGCGCAAGTCGCCCGTTACGCAATCCAGGCCCCAGATCGAGCGATCCAGGAATTTCGCGACGAATTCGTAAGGGGCGAAATTGCCGTCGTTGTCGGCAAAGGCGCTCGCCAGGATGGTCGAGACCGGGAAGAAGACGAAGACGACGATCAACGCGATGACGACACCGATGGACGAGGTGACGAACGCATCGCCCCGGCACCAGCCATGGGCCGCAAGGCCGTGACAAAGGATGATGAGGAACGCGGTCGCCGTCAGGGCGGCGCCATAACCCATACCCGCCTGGCTGGGACCTGGCTCGCCGAAGAGGTGTCGAAGGATATCCACCGTCCATCCGTTGAGGCCGATGGAGAAGCCCTGGAGGACGATCAGAGCAAGGCCGAGAACCCCCGAGGCAATGAGCCAGTTGCCCTTGGCTTCCAGCGATGGACGGATCACTGGAACCAAGGCCAGGCACAGGGGCGCCAGGATCGGCAGGAGCCACCACACACCCTTGAGACCATGGATCAGGGCCGAGCCGCTGACGAAATAATCGGCCAGGGTGAGGACGGCGTTACGGTCGAAGCCGTACCAGGGCAGGAGGGCAAAGCCGACCCAGCCCAGAACGATCCAGCCAAGGGTTGCCCGTGACATCTTCTGTTCTCGCTTCAAGGCCAGATCCAATGCCCGGCCCTCATATGATCAGGATTTCGATGCGCGACGGCGAAGCGGAGAGCCGCTTCGCCGTCGCTTGTCTTGAGATCGACTATTTCGGCAGGTTCTTCACCTCGTTGTCCCACTTGGACAGGAGGCGCTTACGTTCGGCCGAGGAGCCGTATTTCGCGAAGTCGAAATTGATCAACTTGATGTCGTTGAGCTTGGGAGACTGAGGCGGAATCGGCGTGCTCTTGTTCGACGGCACCTGATACGACTTGGCTTCCGCGCCGAGCTTCTGCGCATCGGCGGTCAGAGCCCAGTCGTAGAACTTCTTGGCGTTGTCCAGGTTCTTGGCGCCCTTGATGATCGACATGGAGCCGATCTCGTAGCCCGTGCCCTCGCAGGGAGCCACCACCTTCACGGGCGCCTTGTCGACGACCATCGTGACGATGTCATGCATGAAGGCGATGCCGGCGGTCGTCTCGCCGAGCGCCATGGCCTTGGCCGGAGCCGCGCCCGACTTGGTGTATTGATTGACGTTCTTGTGCAGGGCCTTGAGGTATTCGAAGCCTTTGTCCTCGCCCATGATCTGCACGATGGTGGCGAGAAGCGTGTAGGCGGTGCCGGAGGAGTTGGGATCCGCGACCTGCACTTCGTCCTTCAGCTCGGGCTTCAGGAGATCCGCCCAGCATTTCGGCTCGCCGATCTTCTTCGATTGGGCGAGTTCGGTGTTGTAGCCGAAGCCGAGCGCGCCGGAATAGATGCCGACCGTGCGGCCCTTGGACTGCTCCCACTGGCGCACGGCCCAGTCCTGAAGCTCACCCATCTTCGGCGACTTGTATTCGTCGGTGATGCCTTCTTCCGCTGCCTGCATGTGCGGGTCGCCCGTGCCGCCCCACCAGATGTCGGCGCGGGGATTGGCGGCTTCCGCCTTGACCTGGGCATAGACTTCGCCTGCGCTCTTGCGGGTCATGGAAACCTTGATGCCCGTCTCGCGCTCGAACGCGGTCGTCATGGCACGGCACCATTCTTCCTGCACGCCGCAATACATGACCAGCGCGCCCTGCGCCTGGGCCACGCCTGCAGACATGAAGGACAGAGCCGTCATGGTGCCTGCCAGCATGGTTGCCGCAACGAGATTCTTCTTCATGTTCATACTTTCCTCCGAAGGTGTCGTTCTTCTTATTGGTTGGTCGGCTAAGCTCTCCCCAATGGGACGGCGGGTCAAGTGCCTAGCCTGCGCATCAAATGTGAATCTTTAGAATAACATGTCGCTCATGGCTCCTTGGCGATTCCCGTTGCCCGGGTGAGCGCGTCGGCCAGTTCCGGCGTGCAGGCCAGAACGGGATTGCCCTTCCTGAGGCCGTCCTTGGCCAGGAAATCATTGGTCCAGCCGCCCGCTTCCTCGATGATCAGAAGCCCGGCCAGCGCATCCCAGGAATTGATGTGAAGCTCGCAATAGGCATCGATGCGACCGTCCGCGACATAAGCCAAGCCCAGCGTTCCCGATCCGGCCCGGCGCACATTGGCGCCAGCCGCTTTCAGCTTGTCGACGACGGCTACATACGGCTCCGGCGGCAGGCGCGATGACCAGCCTGCCTCGACGGTCGCCTGGTTCATATGAGCCAACCCGCTCACCCGAATCGGCTCCCCATTGAGGATGGCGCCCCGTCCACGCTGAGCCGTGTAGAGCTCGGCATGCATCACGTCGTAGATCACGCCGATCTCGACCCGGCCCTCGCGCACGAAGGCGATGGAGATGGCGAAATGCGGGATGCCGCGGGCGAAGTTCGCTGTGCCGTCGATGGGATCCACCACCCAGACGTCGCGCTCGAAGGAGCCGCCGCCTTCCTCGCCGAAGAAGGAATCGCCGGGAAACAGCTCGCTCAGGCGGCCGCGGATCAGCTCCTCGACCTCCGCATCGGTCGCCGTCAGGAAATCCTGGGGGCCCTTGAAATCGGGCCGTTGCGAGCGCGGCCGCTCCAGAAAGCGCTTGCGCGCCAGGACGCCCGCCTCGCGGGCGATGGCGCAGGCTGCGGCAAACCTCATGTCCAGGCTGTCTGTCGTCATCGCGTGGGGTCGTCCTTCTGGATCAAACTGGGGCTGTCCGTTGTTATGAAGCGGTCATGGATCCTTGAGAGAGTGGAGAATCGTCCGAGGCCAAAGGTCGACAGCGGTCCCAGCTCTTTCAAATTGATCCTTTCTTAGCCGGCTCAAATCATCTACGTTACAAACTATCCCGATAGGAATTCTACTCTCGTCGAATGCCCCAGACACCAAAAGAAGAACTCAGCCAGGTTGCGGCACTTCCTTTCCGGATCAAGGACGGCAAGGTCGAGGTGCTTCTCGTCACGTCTCGTGAGACCAAGCGCTGGCTGATTCCGAAGGGTTGGCCGATGAAGGGCAAGAAGCCTCACAAGGCGGCCGCGCAGGAGGCCGAGGAGGAGGCGGGCGTCAAGGGCGAGATCCGGAACAAGCCGCTGGGCTCCTACGATTACTGGAAGCGCCGCGCCGCCCATTTCGATCTGTGCCGCGTCAACGTCTATCCGCTCGAGGTCTCGAAGCAGCTCAAGTCGTGGCGCGAGAAGGGACAGCGCCAGGCCCGATGGTTCGAGGTCGAGGAGGCGGCCCATCAGGTCCTGGAACCTGCCCTGGCCGAACTCATCCGGAATTTGCCTGAGCATGTGCAACTCCTCGCGGCGGCGGAGTAGCGGCAGATTTTGCCGCCCGGCAGGGAACGCAAAGCCCCCCAAGAAGTCTTTCCACTGACGAATGCGGTCAAGCGGCGGAGCTTGGCCATCTGCAGGCATGTGAGGAGATTTCAATGAAGGCGCTTGTTTGGCATGGCACCACCGACATCCGTTGCGATTCGGTTCCCGATCCGCAGATCGAGCATCCCCGCGACGCGATCATCAAGGTGACGAGCTGCGCCATTTGCGGCTCCGATCTCCATCTCTACGACCATTTCATGCCGGGCATGAAATCCGGCGACATCATGGGCCACGAGACCATGGGCGAAGTCGTCGAGGTCGGCTCCGAGACCAAAGGCAAGCTGAAGGTGGGCGACCGGGTGGTGATCCCCTTCACGATCATCTGCGGCGAGTGCGAGCAGTGCAAGCGCGGCAATTTTTCGGTCTGCGAGCGAACCAACCGTAACGGCCACATCGCCGCCAAGGCCTTCGGCCACACGACGGCGGGTCTCTTCGGCTACACGCACCTGACCGGCGGCTATCCCGGCGGGCAGGCCGAATACCTGCGGGTGCCTTTTGCCGATACCACCCATATCAAGGTGCCGGACGGCATTCCGGATGAAAAGCTCCTCTTCCTCAGCGATATCTTCCCCACGGGCTGGCAGGCGGCCGTCCAGTGCGACATCCAGCCGACCGACACGGTCGCCATCTGGGGCGCAGGACCGGTGGGACAGATGGCGATCCGCAGCGCCATTCTCCTCGGCGCCAAGCAGGTGATCGTGATCGACCGGGTTCCCGAGCGTCTCGCCATGGCGGAGGCGGGCGGCGCCGTCACGATCAATTTCGACGAAGAGAGCGTCATCGAGCGCCTCAACGAGCTCACCAACGGAAAAGGGCCCGAGAAATGCATCGACGCGGTCGGCATGGAGGCGCATGCCGCCGGCACGGTGGATGCGATGTATGACCGGGTGAAGCAGGCGACCATGATGGAGACGGACCGTCCGCACGTGCTCCGCGAGATGGCCTATGTCTGCCGTCCCGCCGGAACGCTGTCGGTTCCGGGCGTCTATGGCGGTCTGCTCGACAAGATTCCGTTCGGCGCCATCATGAACAAGGGCCTGACCATCCGCACGGGCCAGACCCATGTGAACCGCTGGACCGACGACCTTCTGCGCCGCATCGAAGAGGGTCAGATCGATCCGTCCTTCGTCATCACGCACACCGTGTCCCTCGATGAGGGTCCGGACATGTACAAGGTCTTCCGCGACAAGCAGGACGGGTGCATCAAGGTCGTCCTCAAGCCCTGATAGGTGAGATCATGCGCTACGAAACCGAAAGAACGCGCCGCCGTGGTCATGCCGACACGGCAACTGACACTCTGGCCCGTGGCCTCGGGCTGTTCTCCATCGCTCTGGGGATTGCCGAGATCGCCGCGCCTCGCGCATTGGCGCGTACGCTCGGCATGAAAGGGCAGGAGGGGCTGATCGCCGGCTATGGCGTTCGCGAGATCGCCACCGGCATCGGCATTCTCGCTTCAAAAGATCCGACGCCCTGGATCTGGGGGCGTGTCGCCGGAGACGGGCTCGACTTGGCAACCCTTGCGACGGCCCTCGAAGGCAATAACCCGAAGAAGGGCAATGTCGGCATCGCCATGGCGGCCGTGGCCGGCGTGACGGCGCTCGATGTCTATTGCGCCCAGATCTTGAGCCGGGAAACAACGCATCCGCTGCCTCCGCTGCAGGATTACTCGAACCGCACCGGCTATCCGCGCGGGCTCGAACAGAGCCATGGAGCCGCCAGCGATTTCGAGGTGCCGCGGGACTTCCGCACGCCTGAGGCGCTGCGGCCCTACACGCAACCGGAAGCGCCTCGACATCCTCAGCCGTCCATGTAACTTCGCGGCATGGCAAAGCCGCAGGTTTTTACGATCGGATATGAGGGAGCGGACGTGGACCGCTTCCTCACCACCCTGAAGGACGCGGGAGTCGGCACCCTTGCGGATGTGCGGGCCGTCGCGCTCTCGCGCAAGCGGGGGTTCTCCAAGTCTGCCCTGCGCGATGCCTTGGCGAGTCAAGGCATCGGCTATCAGCATTTCATCAAGCTAGGCACGCCGAAGGAAGGACGCCAAGCGGCCCGTGCCGGAGACGGCGACCTGATGCGCCGGATCTACTGCAATGAGGTTCTGGCAACCGAACCGGCCCAGGAGGCTTTTGGGGAGCTGGAGGCCCTGGCCCAGGCTCAGCCGATCTGCCTCCTCTGTTTCGAGCGCGACCCTGCTAACTGTCATCGCCGCGTATTGGCGCAACGTCTCGAAGAAAGAGGCTTCGAGACGGTGGATCTGACCGTTCTCTGAGGTTACAAGACGGGCCAGAGGACAGTCATGCAGGCAATTGTCACGGCCGTGAGCAGCAGCTCCAGCCACAGCTTCAGCAAACCCAGCCGCGACGTCATCCAGCTTCTCGCCGGTCTCGGCGTCGAGGGCGACGCGCATCTTGGAACGACCGTCAAGCATCGCTCGCGGGTGGCCAAGGACCCGAGCCAGCCGAACCTGCGGCAGGTTCACCTGATCCATGCCGAACTCCATGATGAACTGCGCGAAGCAGGATTCGATGTTGCCGCCGGTGACATGGGCGAGAACGTCACGACCCACGGCATCGATCTGCTCGGCCTGCCGACGGGCGCGCGCCTTCACATCGGCCCGAGCGCCGTGATCAAGGTGACGGGGCTGCGCAACCCTTGCGTCCAGATCGACCGTTTCCGGAAAGGCCTCATGAAGGCCGTGCTCGGCAAGGACGAGCACGGAAATCTCATCCGTAAGTCCGGCATCATGGCGATTGTCCTGGAAGGCGGGGAGGTGAGACCGGGCGATGCCATCGGGGTCGAGTTGCCGCCCGCGCCGCACCGGCCGCTCGATGTCGTCTGAAAGCTGGGCTCGCGCTGAAACAAAACCGCGGTTGCCAAGTTGAACGAACTGCACTACGTTTGCGCATAGGTTTAATTTCTAGAGAGGGAGGACTGCATGGCTTCTATCCGCTTGCTGAACGTTCCTCCCGCGTCCAAACTTTAGTTCGGACCGTGCGGGGCTCCGAGGCCCGGCAAACCTTATCAAGCCTTCACAATTTATGATCTTCGAGCGATCTTGGGCGCGGTCAATGGGCGTTCCTTCTGTCGCTCCTTGAAATTCCGGGGAGAGGTGCGTGCTCCGAGCGCCGCCTGTTCGCTTCCATGAACCAGCAGAAGAAGAGCGGGGACGCCACCCGCGATGTCCTGAGATTCACATTCAGGCACTGGCGCAAAGAACCGCGCTACGTGGCGCTGATCGTCGCGACCATGATGGTCTCGACCCTGGCCGACGTGTTCATGCCCGTCTTCGCAGGGCGGCTCGTCGATGCCATCTCCATGGGAGGCGGCGACCATGACGCCGCCCTTCATGCGGCGCTCGTCGCGTTCGCCTTCATGACGGGCCTGGGCCTGCTCATGATCGTCATGCGGCATCTGGCCTTCTACGGCATCGTGGAGCTGACCCTGCGGGTCATGGGGCGCGTGGCGCAGGATGCGTTCGCGCGCGTCCAGCGCTTCTCGACCGATTGGCATGCCAATTCCTTCGCCGGCTCCACCGTGCGCAAGATCACGCGCGGCATGTGGGCGCTCGACCTGATGCACGACACGCTCCTCCTGGCGCTACTGCCGTCGCTCACGGTGCTCGCCGGCTCGATGATCGTGCTTGGCCTGCGCTGGCCGGTGATGGGCGTCGTCGTCGGGGTGAGCGCGCTCGCCTACATCGTCATGACGGGATTTCTTGCCACGCGCTATGTCGCGCCCGCGGCGCGGCTGGCGAATGCCTGGGACACACGCGTCGGCGGCACCCTGGCCGATGCCTTGAGCTGCAATCCCGTCGTGAAGGCGTTCGGCGCCGAGATCCGCGAAGACCAACGCCTCACCTGGGTTCTGCACAAGTGGCAGAACCGCACGCGCCGCCTCTGGCAGCGCGGCACCAACAGCGGCACGGTGCAGTTCATCGCGCTGCTCGGCATTCGCGCGGCCATCATCGGCACGGCGATCTGGTTGTGGTGGAACGACCGCGCGACGCCGGGCGATCTCGCCTACGTTCTCACCACCTATTTCGTCATTCACGGCTACCTGCGCGATGTCGGCATGCACATCAACAACCTGCGCCGTTCGGTGAACGACATGGAGGAACTCGTCGAGATCCATCGGGAGCGTGTCGGCGTGCCCGACCGTCCCGATGCGAAGCCGATCCGAATCTCGCGCGGCGAGGTCGCGTTCGACCGTGTCACGTTCCACTACGCCGGGCACGATACGCCGCTCTACCGTGATCTGTCGCTGACGATCCGGGCGGGCGAGCGCGTCGGCCTCGTGGGGCCATCGGGTTCGGGCAAGACGACCCTCGTCAAGCTCATCCAGCGTCTCTACGACGTGACGGGCGGGACGATCCTGATAGACGGTCAGAACATCGCGCAAGCCGAGCAGGCGTCCCTGCGTGCGCAGATCGCCATCGTGCAGCAGGAACCGATCCTGTTCCACCGCACCCTCGCCGAGAACATCGCCTATGCACGGCCGGGCGCGTCCATGGCGGAGATCGAGCGCGCGGCACGACTCGCCAATGCGCACGACTTCATCGTGAACCTGCCCAAGGGCTATTCGACCCTCGTGGGCGAACGCGGCGTGAAGCTCTCGGGCGGCGAACGTCAACGGGTTGCCATCGCGCGTGCCTTCCTGGCCGATGCCCCCATCCTGATCCTGGACGAGGCGACCTCCGCCCTCGACTCGGAATCGGAGATCCTGATCCAGCAGGCCATGGAGCGGCTCATGGTGGGACGCACCTCCATCGTGATCGCCCACCGCCTGTCCACGGTGCGCGCCCTTGACCGCATCCTCGTCTTCGACAAGGGGTGGATGGTGGAGGAGGGGGATCATCTTACGCTTTACCGCAAGGGCGGCCTTTATCGCCGCCTGTGCGATCATCAAGGGCTGGATCTCGCCAAGGCTGCCCGGTCCGGCATGGCCGCCGAATAGGACATCTGGACAAGATCCTTCTGGAATCTTAAGAAAAATCCCATGTTTGAAGTCAAAGACATTCCCCTCTCCGACAACAAGCGGGACTTCTATGCCTCGCTCGCCCAGCAGCTCACCGGACTTCTGGAGGGCGAGCCGGATGCGATTGCGAATGCGGCCAACATGTCGGCCCTGATCTACCAGTTCCTGCCGGACCTGAACTGGGCCGGGTTCTATTTCATGCGCGGGCCGGAACTCGTTCTCGGTCCCTTCCAGGGCAAGACGGCCTGCGTGCGCATCGCGGTCGGGCGCGGCGTGTGCGGCACGGCCGTGGAGCGCAAGCAATCCATCGTGGTGCCGGACGTCCATGCTTTCCCGGGCCATATCGCCTGCGACAGCGCCTCACGGTCCGAGCTTGTCGTGCCTCTCGTCAAGGACGGCCAGGTGCTCGGCGTGCTCGATCTCGACAGCCCCAACCCGAACCGGTTCGACGAGGAGGATCGCCAGGGGTGTGAGACGCTCGTGCGGATCTATCTCGCGGCTTCCGAGCTGTCGCTCTGAAACGGCGCGCATGCAGCCCTCCTACATCGACACCTATTACAGCCGCACCGCTGCCACGTCGGAACGCCATCCACCGGCGGCGGGTCGCATCGAGGCGGATGTCTGCATCGTCGGTGGCGGGCTCGCCGGCCTGACGGCCGCGTTGAAGCTGGCGCGCGGCGGGCGCAAGGTCGTGCTGCTCGAAGCTCACCGCGTGGCCTGGGGAGCGTCGGGCCGCAACGGCGGTTTCGTGTCCGCCGGCTATGCTACGGGGCTTGCCGCCATCGAACGTCGTGTCGGACCCGATCAGGCGCGGGAGCTGTTCCGCCTCTCCATGGAAGGCGTGGAGATCGTCCGCGGCAATATCGATGGGCTCGGGATCGAGGCTGCGCACCCGATCCCCGGCATCGCGAAGGCGCTGCGCTACGACTCGCGCGGAGCTCTCGAACTTGCAGGCGAGCGCCAGCAGCGCGAGTTCGGGTTGCAGTTGCGCTACTTACCCCGGGATGAGGTGCGAGAGCTTTTCGTCTCTCCCAAATATCACGAGGCGATCCTCGACGAAGGCGCGTTCCACTTCCACCCGCTGAACTATGCGCGCGCGCTGGCCCGCGAGGCGTCACGGCTGGGCGTTGCGATCCATGAGCATTCGCCAGTGATGGCCGCGGATCTCGACGGCGCCCGCAAGATCGTTCGCACGAAAGGGGCCGAGATCGCGGCCGAGCACGTGGTGTTCGCAACGGGCGGCTATACCGGTGGCGTGCTGCCTGCGCTGAAGCGAGCCTTCCTGCCGATTGCCACCTACGTCCTGCTGACCGAGCCGGCGCCGGAACTGATTCAGGGCGCCATCCGGACCCGGGCAGCCATTCTCGACGATCGCCGCGCAGGGGATTATTACCGGCTCGTCGACGGTGGAAATCGCATCCTCTGGGGTGGACGCATCACCACGCGTACGACCGACCCGCGTGACATTGCAACCCTTCTCAGGCGCGAGATGGTGGCCACCTATCCGCAGTTGTCGGGCTTGCAGGTGGAGATCGCCTGGTCGGGTCTGATGTCTTATGCCAGGCACCTGATGCCGCAGATCGGTCAATGGAAGACGGGTGTCTGGTACTGTACGGCCTTCGGCGGCCACGGCATGAACACCACCGCCATCGGCGGCACTGTCGTTGCGGAAGCTATTATGGGCGAGAGCGATCGCTGTCGCCTCTTCGCGCCCTTCGATTTGGCATGGAATGGCGGGGTTCTCGGCCGTGCAGCGATTCAGCTCACCTATTGGAGCTATCAGGCCGCCGATGCAGTCAAGGAATTTCGTGCCCGGTAAGATCTGGCAGTTGATACCAAGTTACATTTTTGCGGCGGATGCGACGACCCAAAGGCAGCTGATGCTGAACGCGAGAGCGATCACGTTCAGGAGATAGGCCAAGGCATCGTTGGCCGGGTGGCGTTTTTCCGTTTCTTCCATCGCACTTCCTTTCAAGTCGGAAGGTCTTGCGATTTGGATAATGCCTAAGCTCGCTTTCTGTCCAGATGGTTAACACATAATTTTCGGTCAACCGCCGATCAAGCCGTGGATCGTACCGAGGCGTCGGCTCTCGCAGGAGCAGTCGTTCCCGCTGGAAAGAGGCTCCGCAATCCAGCACACCCCCTTCGGAGTCACGCAGGTAGCGCCTTGGCTAGTACCCGCCCGGGTGCGCTCGTAGGCGCGCAGCCGATGCTCACGGAAATAGGTGCGTTCATTCGTGTGGAAGGGGGCGGCGAGATCCGTCTCGGGGAGCGACGTCTCGCTGTCGGCCGCGAGAGCAATGGCCGGAACGACCGATCCGACAATGAGGGCGAGGCAGGCAACGACGGATGTTTTCACTCACGGCTCCCAAGGTCGAAACTGTTCGGCGGCTGGCGCAGCCACTCCTCGCACCATTGCCCACCGGAAGGCAATCCGGCTCCACGAGGGAGCCGGTCACAAAAACCTGATCACAAATAGAAGTCGCCCTTCGACAAGGCGGAAAGGCCGGCGACCTTGAGCTTGAAATCGACGATTGTGTCGCCGTTCACGTCGGCCGACAGGGTGCCGGCGGTAAAACGCAGCTCTCCGGCCTTGCCGTGGAATGCGGACTTTCCGATGAAGGTAAAGGCCTGATTGCCTACGACCTTGGTGTTGGCATCGATGCCGCGCAGATCGATTTTGTCCGATCCGCGACGGAAATCCTGGATCGTATCGAAAGACGATCCGCGAGAGTCGTTCAGGCTTTGAAAGATGAACGTATCGGCTCCGCTCCCGCCGATGAGCACATCCTTGCCAGCCTGCCCGTAAAGTTTGTCGTTGCCGGCGCCACCGTCGAGCCTGTCGTTGCCGCTACCTCCGAACAGCGCGTCGTTGCCGCTCAAGCCATAAAGCTTGTCGTTGCCGCCATTGCCGCGAAGCGTGTTTGCGATCTCGTTGCCTTTGATCACATCTACCGCGGAGCCGCCGGATGCGTTCTCGATGAGGGAACGCGTGTTGCCCTGATAGAGAAGGGCGTTGGCAATATTGCCGACGGCAAGCTTGGAGCCGTCCCAGTTCAATTTGGCCCGCTGTTCCTGCGACGTGATCGTCCATGAACCCGGTTGCAAGTCGATCGTGAGGGAAGTGGCGTAGTTGGTAAAGCTGTAGGTGTCGACGCCGCCGCCATCCCAGACGGTCAGCAGGATCTGATTGCCGCCGGGCGCGCCCTGGCCGACACCGTTGACGAACATCTCGCCCGTCGTCGCACTCCAGGTGTATGTCGTGTTGCCGCTGTTCGTGGCATAATTCGCACCGTACAGTTGCTGTACGGCCGCAATATCGTACATCATCAGCGACTGCGCATAGCCCCAGGTCTCGTTGGTGTAGCCCGTGCTGATCGAGGCGCCCGCATAGGAGCGGTAGCTCATGACGGTATATTCCATGCTGTCCCGATCGAGCGGCATGCCGTTCTCGTGAGAATGCTCGAGCCCGAGAGCGTGCCCGATCTCATGCACGATGGTGAGATAGGCATAATTGCCCTTCATCGGGCTCGCATAGCTGAGACTGGAGTTATTGACCCAGACGTCTCCGCCTGTCGCATTCGTGCTCGGAAAGTAAGCCCAGGCCGTATTGGGAAGGTCCGATTGCGCAAAGCGCAGATCCGCCGATGGGCCGCTCGCCCCGCCCCATTCCGTGAATGTCAGATTGCTGACGGCGGAATAGAGATTCAGCGCCGCGCGAGCGGTGGCCTGCTGCGTCCCATTGAATGCGCCAAACCCCTTCGCCGACTCGCCGTCTCCATAGGATGAGCCGTAGGAAGTGGCTGTCGTGGGAAAGCTGTAGGTCAGGTTGCTCGGCACCCACTTGATGGAGCCAAGAACGGCATCGATATAGATGTTTCCCGTGGAGGAATATGTCTCGACAGCAGGCATGGTTCTTCAATCGAATAGAGATGTTGGTACGGCAAAGGTTCGCGCGAGCTGTCGCCTGCAACCAGTAGGCAGCTTTGCGTTCAGAGAGTAAAATCCGCCGCTTTCGAAAAGCTTAAGCTTACAGCTTTATCGCGCTTTTGATTTTATTGTTACAATAAAACAATGAACGTTGATGGATGCATGATCCAGCAGATATTTTTACTTGAATTGAACTCGCGAGCTCTTGCGCCAGAGCCTCTAGATGATTTGCGATAGGACTAAAAGGGCATCCGCCCGGAATTTGGCGCGCTCGACAACATGCCGCATGGTGTCGTTCCGTGGATTCTGAGCGCATCGTGCGGACCCAGAAGGCCGCGGCAACGATAAAGTGGGCCCCGTTTTTCGCATCCAACGATGCCCAACCAAGGGTAGGAGCATCGGATCACACGATGCCCTGCGGTTCGCGCCATGCGATGCGCTCGTCAAGGAATGGGGCGTCGGACTCGGTTCCGGTACTTTAGGACGCGCGACCCTCGCCTCGTCCGGAGGGCCTTAGCGGGAGATCCGGCTTGAAGTGAAGCTGCGGCTTGAGAGACGGAGCTGTACCTGCGGGGCGCTCCCCGCCAGCTCTTTTTCCGCGAGACGCAATGGCTTCCTGAGCCAAGAGGCGGATGTCTTCAAGACGCCATTCCTCGCTCAGCCAGGTTCTGCCGATTACTTTCAGGATTTTCTCAAGCGCCGCATAAGGATCTGTGATCTCGGACGCGCCGGCCACGTTCTTCATGATTTGTCCCCCTTATGCCGAAGGTTTTCCCCCGGTCATTCTGGCTGGAATGCCTGCCTTGAGAGGCAGGTGTTCCATAGGCACAAGTATTGCAAAGCCGCAGTCTGAAAGAAACTGCACTTTCGGACAGGTTTTAATGCGGAAAATATGCGGCGGCGCATTGCGCGGAACGCTTGGCCCGGAGCGGGATTAGAACCGCCGTGCCACGGGTTTTGGCTGGTGCTGCCAGAGAGGATCGAACTCTCGACCTCTCCCTTACCAAGGGAGTGCTCTACCACTGAGCTACGGCAGCGCGCCAACGGGGAGGGCCGCTTACTGCCACAGGGCAGCCCTCCATGCAAGCTTGAAAATGATCTTTATTCGGCAGCCTGGATTTTTGGCTCCAGTGGAAGCCGGAGTGCCGTCCAGACTTCCACCAGGGCGGCCGCCAGGGCATCGATATGGGCGTTTGAGTGGAAGGGGCCAGGCGTGATGCGCAGCCGCTCCGTGCCGCGGGGCACGGTGGGATAGTTGATCGGCTGGATGTAGATGCCGTGCTTGTCCAGCAGACGGTCCGAGGCCGCCTTGCAGGACTCCGCGTCGCCCACCATCACCGGCACGATATGCGTGACCGTGTCGAGGACGGGCAGGCCGACGCCGGTCAGGACCGCCTTCGTACGGGCCACCTGGCGCTGCTGCTGCTGGCGCTCGGCGGAAGATGCCTTGAGGTGCCGGATCGAGGCCGTGGCCGCCGCGGCGACCGCCGGGGGCAGGGCGGTGGTGAAGATGAAGCCCGGGGCGAAGCTGCGGATGGCGTCCATCACCGCACGGTTGCCGGTCAGATACCCGCCCATGACGCCGAAGGCCTTGCCGAGGGTTCCCTCGATCACGTCGATCCGGTGCATGGCGCCCTCGCGCTCGGCGATGCCGGCGCCGCGCGGGCCGTACATGCCGACCGCATGGACCTCGTCGATATAGGTCATGGCGCCGTAGCGCTCGGCAAGATCGCAGATGGCGTGGATGGGGGAGATGTCGCCGTCCATGGAATAGACGCTCTCGAACACGATCAGCTTGGGCCGGTCGCCCGCCGCCCGGAGCAGCTCTTCCAGGTGCTCGAGGTCGTTGTGCCGGAAGATCGCCTTGTCGCAGCCGGACTGGCGCACGCCCTCGATCATTGAGTTGTGGTTGAGCGCATCCGAGAGGATCAGGCAGTTCGGGATCAGCTTGGCCAGCGTCGAGATGCCGGTCTGGTTCGAGACATAGCCCGAGGTGAAGACGAGGGCCGCTTCCTTGCCGTGGAGATCGGCAAGTTCGGCCTCGAGCGCCACGATGGGGTTGCTGTTGCCGGAGATGTTGCGGGTGCCGCCGGCGCCGGTGCCGAGCCGCCAGGCGGCCTCGACCATGGCGCGGGTCACATCCCGGTTCTGGCCCATGCCGAGATAATCGTTGGAGCACCAGACGGTGATGGGGCGCGGGCCCTCGGGCGAGTGCCAGATCGCCTGGGGATAACGGCCGGCCAACCGCTCGATATCGGCAAAAACGCGGTAGCGCCGCTCGGCCTGGAGGCGGTCGAGGGCTGACGTGAAGAAGTTCTGATAATCCATCATCTCACCGGGTGGGCAATGCAATGCCCGGGGATCCTGGACCCATTATGCCAGATCGCATTGATCCGGGTCAAAGTCCTGAACCGTGATATTGCGGTTGAGAGCCGCTTGCGAAGCCTCTATTTGATAAAGGCGACGATGGGTCGCGTGAACCATGACTGACGTGAAATCGCAAGAGAAAGCTGACCGGCTGAAGGCGGCCTTGAAAGAGAATCTTAAGCGTCGCAAGGCTCAAGCTCGCGGACGGCAGGCCGTGAAGGCGCCCGGAACCGAAACCGGGAGCTTGAGCGTTACGGACGAGCGCGACAAGCCGTCCGACTAGCCGGAAGGGCTCAAGGCGCGCATAGCGCATGGCTCGCTAAAAGTATTGCAAGGGGAATTCGATGGATCGCATTCGCATCCGGGGCGGCGCGCCTCTCAACGGCTTGATTCCGATTTCAGGTGCCAAGAATGCGGCCCTGCCTCTCATGATCGCCAGCCTTCTGACGGAGGAGACCCTGGAGCTCGGCAATGTGCCGCGCCTCGCGGATATCTCCTCCCTCCTGCGCATCATGAGCAATTTCGGCGTCGATCACTCGATCGCCGGCCGCCGGCCCGGCCAGTCCTCGGAGACGGGGCAGACCATCCGCCTGACGGGCAAGAACATTATCGACACCACGGCGCCTTATGAGCTGGTCTCGACCATGCGGGCGAGCTTCTGGGTCATCGCCCCCCTGGTGGCCCGGTTCGGCCATGCCAAGGTGTCCATGCCCGGCGGCTGCGCCATCGGCACCCGGCCGGTCGACCTCCTCATCATGGCCCTCGCCAAGCTCGGCGCGGCCATCGAGATCGAGGCTGGCTATGTGGTGGCGACAGCCCCGAAGGGCCTGATCGGCTCCGAGATCGACTTCCCCAAGGTGACGGTCGGCGGCACCCACGTGGCCCTGATGGCCGCGACGCTGGCCCAGGGGACCACCGTGATTCGCAACGCTGCCCGCGAGCCCGAGGTGGTGGATCTGGCTGAATGCCTCATCAAGATGGGCGCCAGGATCCAGGGTGCCGGCACCTCGGAGATCGTGGTGGAAGGCGTGACCAGTCTCGGCGGAGCCTCCCACGACGTCATGCCGGACCGGATCGAGACCGGCACCTATGCCATGGCGGTCGCCATGACGGGTGGCGACATCGTCCTGGACAATACCCGCCCGGATTATCTCCAGGCAGCTCTCGACGTCCTGGGCCAGGCGGGAGCCGAGGTGTCGCCGACCCATGGAGGCATCCGCATCCGGCGCAACGGCAACGGCATCCAGCCGGTAGACGTTACCACAGACCCGTTCCCAGGCTTTCCAACCGACCTGCAGGCCCAGTTCATGGCTCTCATGACCCGGGCGAACGGCACGTCCCGCATCCGCGAGACGATCTTCGAGAACCGCTTCATGCACGTGCAGGAGCTCGCCCGCCTCGGCGCGCAGATCCGCCTCGACGGGGACAGCGCCTATGTGGACGGCGTCGCCGGTCTCAAGGGAGCGCCGGTGATGGCGACGGACCTTCGCGCCTCCGTGTCGCTCGTCATCGCGGGCCTCGTGGCCGAAGGCGAGACCACCATCAACCGGGTCTACCATTTGGATCGCGGCTTCGAAGCACTTGAGGCCAAGCTCGCCCGCTGCGGCGCTCAGATCGAGCGTCTGAGGGGCTAAGACGACTGGGCCGGCATCAATGCCGGCCTTTTCTTTCCCAGGCCATGAAGAAGAAGCTGCTCCCGGCAGGTTGCGCCGGGGCAGGGGGCTCTCTACCTAAACCTTAAAGTTCAACAATAGGTTGGTGGCTCATGGACCTCCTGAGACTTGTCGCATTCGATCCGGAAGATCTTGCCGTCATCTCCGCCCATCTGCAGGATTCCCTGCTGCGGGTCGGCGATATCGCCTATCTGCCCAAGGAACGGCGTTTCGCCATTCAGTCCCGCCGCTACGACTGGGAGGCGGATAAGCCCCAGCGCCGGCTGACCTGCATGCATTTCGAGAATGTCACGGGCGTGCGTGTCCGGGGCATCGACCAGACCAACAAGGATGCGGTTCTTAACCTTCTCGCCATTGCCTTCGAGGAGACCAATGCCCCTTCGGGCACTGCCACCTTGATCTTTGCCGAAGGTGGAGCCATCCAGGTGGACCTGGAGTGCATCGAAATGCAGATGAAGGATACCGGCCCGGTCTGGGCCGCGGAAAGCCGCCCCTCGCACGAGGAACAGCTTCAACCGGCGGGGCGCCTGTAATGGCGCAGAGGCTCGATGCGCGGGAGCCTTCCTTCCCGCTGGCTTTCGCCGCTCTCCTCTCGGCCAAGCGGGAGGTTTCGGAGGATGTCGATCAGGCCGTCCGGGCCATCATCGAAGATGTGGTGGCGCGGGGCGACGAAGCCCTGATCGACTTCACCTACCGTTTCGACGGGTTGGCGCTCCAGCCCGAGACCCTGCGCATTTCGGACGCCGAGATCGACGCGGCCGAGGCCCAGTGCCCGAAGGAGGCGCTGGACGCCCTGGCCCTCGCGAAGGAGCGCATCGAGACCTATCACCGGGCCCAGCGTCCGCAGGATTCCATGTCCACGGACCCGCTCGGCGTCACCCTGGGCTGGCGCTGGACCGCAATCGAATCCGTCGGCCTCTACGTGCCCGGCGGGCGGGCCAGCTATCCGTCCTCTGTCCTCATGAATGCCGTTCCGGCGAAGGTCGCGGGCGTTCCGCGCATCGCCATGGTGGTGCCGACCCCGAAGGGCGAGACGAACCCGCTCGTCCTGGCGGCCGCGCGCCTTGCCGGTGTCGACGAGGTCTTCCGCATCGGCGGCGCGCAGGCGGTAGCGGCGCTCGCCTATGGAACGGAAACGGTGCGGCCGGTCGCCAAGATCGTCGGTCCCGGCAACGCCTATGTGGCGGCCGCCAAGCGCCGTGTCTTCGGCCAGGTCGGCATCGACATGATCGCCGGCCCGTCCGAGGTGTTGATCCTGGCGGACCAGCACGGCAATCCGGACTGGATCGCGGCCGATCTTCTCGCTCAGGCCGAGCACGACCCGGCCGCCCAATCGATCCTCGTGACGGACTCTCCCGCCCTCGCCGATGCGGTGGAAAAGGCCGTCGAGCGCCAGCTCGAAACCCTGCCCAAGGCGGAGATCGCCCGCGCGAGCTGGCGCGATTACGGCGCCATCATCCTGATCGACCGGCTCGAGAATGCCGTTCCCCTGGTGGACCGGCTGGCCCCCGAACATCTCGAAATCGAGACGGAGAACGCGGAAGAACTCGCGGCCAAAGTCCGCAATGCGGGCTCGATCTTCCTCGGCAGCCACACGCCGGAAGCCATCGGCGACTATGTCGGCGGCCCGAACCATGTGCTGCCCACTGCACGATCCGCCCGCTTCTCCTCGGGCCTCGGCGTGCTTGACTTCATGAAGCGAACCTCGATCCTGAAATGCGACGCGGACGCACTGCGTGCGCTCGGCCCCGCGGCGATCGCGCTCGGGCGCTCGGAGGGGCTGGAGGGGCATGCGCGGTCGGTCGCGATCCGCCTGAACCTTTAACGATAGGGAAGGGTGGATGGCGAGTGAAGCGAAGGAGCTGAGCCGGCTGGTAGCCGTCACGCTCGACGAGGCCTCCATCGGCCGGGGCAATCCCGATCAGGAGCATGAGCGGGCCATCGCCATCTACGACATTCTCGAGGCAAACCACTTCGCCCTGCCGAATTACGAGGGCGGCCCTTATACCCTCCGCATCTCATTGGTCGAGAAGAAGCTCTGCTTCGAGGTCAAGGCGCAGGACGGCGCGCATCTCGTCTCCCATCACCTGTCCCTGACGCCGTTCCGCAAAGCGATCCGCGACTACGAGCTCATCTGCGACAGCTATTATCAGGCCATCCGCTCGGCCTCACCGGCGCAGATCGAGGCCATCGACATGGGGCGGCGCGGATTGCACAACGAGGCGGCCGAACTCCTGATGAAGCGCCTGGACGGCAAGCTGATCCTCGATTTCGATACGGCGCGCCGCATCTTCACATTGATCTTCGCGCTTCACTGGAAGGGCTGACGCTTGGAGCCCCGCTCGAAACGGATCCATTCGGTTCTGTTCGTCTGCGCCATGAATGCGGTGCGTTCCGTCATGGCCGAAGCCATCGCGCGGCATTATTTCGGCCAATCGATCTATGTGCAATCCGCCGGTGTCCGCAAAAGCGACGCGGATGGGTTTACGGCGTCGATCCTGTCCGAGATCGGCATCGACGCTTCCAAGCACAAGCCGCGCACGCTGCAGGAACTGGAGGAATGGGAGGGGCTGAATTTCGACCTCATCATCTCCCTCTCGCCGGAAGCGCATCACGCGGCGCTCGAACTCACGCGCACCATCGCGGCCGACGTGGAATACTGGCCGACGCCCGACCCCACCATCACCCAGGGTTCGCGCGAGCAGGTGCTCGATGCCTATCGCAACATTCGCGACGGATTGATGTACCGCATCCGCCTGCGACTCAAGCAGGGCTCAACCAAAAGCCCTGATGACGGCGAGGGTGCCTAGGCCCACGAGCAGGCCGACGATGTCGATCCGTGTTACGGCCATCGCCACGATGGCTGCCGCTAGCGCGACGACCGCAGGCGGGCCGTTGTCGATCACCACCGGCAGGATGGTGGCCAAAATGATGGAGCCGGGCAGGGCACGAAGCCCTCGCTCGATGCGCGGCGTGAGGCGGACGCGGCTCATGACCACGACCCCTGCGATGCGGCACAGGAACGTCACCAGGGCCATGGCACCAATGGCAAGAATCGAACCCCATGGGCTCGCGATGAAGATGCCAGTGGTGTTCATTCGATCAGCATTCCGGCCGCGACGCCGGCGAGCGCGCCCACGATGATGAAGACATAGCCGGGCACGAAGGCATGGACGACGAGGGAGACGAGACCCGCCACGAGCCAAGGCAGGGCGGGTTTCGCACCTTTCCACAAGGGCACCAGCATGACGCCGAAGAAGATCGGCATGACGAGATCGAGGCCGAAGCGCCTCGGCTCCGGCACGAGCGCGCCCGCGAAGAAGCCCGTGAGGGTCGCGAGGAGCCAGACCAGCCAGAGAATGATCCCGCATCCCAGAAGCACGCCGACATCGCGGCCGCCTTCGCTGTGATAGCGGGTTCCGACGAGCCAGCCTGCCTCCGTGATGAGGAACAGGTTGAGGGCCGTGCGGGCGAGCGGCTCATCCTTGAGCCAGGGCTGAAGGGTCGCGCCCAGAAGAATCATGCGCGCGTTCACGACGGCCGTGACGGTCATGATCGTAAGGATCGTCGAAGGCGTCCAGGCCCGTTGCCAGATCTCGAGTCCGACCATCTGGGAGGCGCCCGCGTAGACGAAGGCGGAAAGGCCCAGCGTTTCGCCGAGCGACAATCCCTTCTGGGCGGCAGCCGTGCCGAAGGCCACGGCGAACATGATGAAGCCGGGAAAAGCGGGCAGCGCCGCGCGGGCGCCGGAGCGCAGGCCTGCAATGGAAAAATGAGGGCGGAGACCGGAAGACATGAGCGTCACGCTCTCTGCCTTCCCGCATCTCCGCCGTCAATTGAAGATTGGCGATGGAACTCAGGTTCGTCGGATTTAGCCGACGGCGCCGTTCACCACCGGATAGACCTCGAGGAAGCCTTCGTAGATCATCTTGAGAGACACGTAGAGGATGATCGCAAGACCGACATAGGCGATCCAGCGGAAGCGCTGGAGCAGGCGCGCGATATACGAGGCCGCGATGCCCATGAGGGCGATCGATAGGAGCAGGCCGAAGGCGAGGATGTAGGGATGCTCGCGCGCCGCGCCGGCCACAGCGAGGACGTTGTCGAGGGACATGGACACGTCGGCGATGACGATCTGCCAGGCCGCCTGCGCGAAGGTCTTGCGGGGCGCCTTGCCGGCGATGGTGCCATCCTTGTCGAGATCCACGCCTTCCAGGGCCTCCTCGGCGGCCTCTTCTTCCTCATGGGTCGTGCGCAGCTCGCGCCACATCTTCCAGCAGACCCAGAGCAGCAGAATGCCGCCGGCGAGAAGCAGACCTACGATCTGGAGAAGCTGGGTCGTGACCAGCGCGAACGCGATGCGCAGCACGGTGGCGGCGAGGACGCCGAGGAGGATCGCCTTGTTGCGCTGTTCCTTGGGAAGGCCCGCCGCGGCCATACCGATGACGATGGCATTGTCGCCGGCGAGCGCCAAGTCGATGCCGATGACCATCAGGAAAGCGACGACCTCGGGTCCGAAAAGCTGCGAGAGATCAAACATGCAGTGCCTCATATGTCGGTTGAGGGACAGCGCATGCGAAACGTTCAAAAAGACGCATTTGTCGCCGGCTTGGCCCGGAATTCCTCGGGCCGGAAGCCGAAATGCAGGCAAAACCGTCTTTTTGAACGAACCCAGGCCGCCCTGGTTTTCATCCAGTCCGACATCGCCGCTCCTGTTCCTGAGGAGCGACCAGAGGGGCCCGGCCTGGCTACAAGGTTCCATCTAGACAAGACGGGGCCAAGGATCAAGTCACCTCCCGTAGGGTTCAGGTGACTGTCCTATAGTTTAATAGACGTTCTCCCTGAGGATTGTTCATTCAAGCAAGTCTTGTTGAGAAGCATTCTCTGCGGGACAACGGAAGCTTGATCCAAACTGCGGCCTCGGGCCATATCGGTCGCAATAACCTTGAGCGCGGGAGCGCCTGCCGGGAGGTCGTCCATGTCTGTTCTCCACGAAGGCTCTGAGCCGCCGCGCGGTCGCGGGTCGGTGCGTGCGCCGCAAAGCCTTGCGGGTGGTGTTCTGCTGGTTGCTCTTGCGGCTCTTGCGCTGTTCCTGACGCGGGATCTGGACCAGGGCACGCTCAACGCCATGGGCCCGGCTATGCTGCCGCGCTGGCTCGCCATCGGCGTCGGCCTCTCGGGCCTGGCCCTGCTCGCCGCCGCCTTCCTCAAGGAGGGCGACCTCCTGGAGCGCTGGAGCCTGCGCGGGCCGGTCTTCGTCATCGGCGCCATCGTGGCCTTCGCCCTGACCATCCGCGGCTATTCCTTCGGGGCGTTCGGCATTCCCGGCCTCGGCCTGCTGGTCGCCGGTCCGCTCGCCATCATCCTCGGCGGCTTCGCCACCTCCGAGGCACGCCCGCGTGAGCTCGTCATCCTGGCGCTCAGCCTCACCCCGTTCTGCATGGTGCTGTTCGGCGATCTGCTCAACCTGCCGATCCCGGTTTTCCCGCAGGCGCTGGCGAGCCTCTTTCCCGCCGACTGGTCGCAGAAGGCGGTGTTGCGCGCCTGCGCGGCCCTCATGGCCGTCGCGGCCGTTCTTGTGTTTCTCGCAACCCGCAATCGGAGCCGTGGTCCGATTGACGTGGCCGGCCACAGTGGGAGGATCTGATGGGTGATTTCTTTTCCAACCTGAGCCTCGGCTTCGGCGTCGCGCTCAGCCTTCAGAACCTTGGGCTCGCCTTCCTCGGCTGCCTCGTCGGCACGCTCATCGGCGTGCTGCCGGGCGTCGGCCCCATCGCCACCATCGCCATGCTGCTGCCGATCACCTTCGGGCTCGATCCCACCGGCGCGCTGATCATGCTGGCCGGCATCTATTACGGCGCCCAGTACGGCGGCTCGACCACGGCGATCCTGGTCAACATCCCCGGCGAGGCCACCTCCGTGGTGACGGCGCTCGACGGCCACGAGATGGCCAAGCAGGGCCGCGCCGGAGTGGCGCTCGGCATCGCGGCCATCGGGTCGTTCTTCGCCGGCACGGTGGCGACGCTGGTCATCGCGGCGCTCGGCGCGCCGCTCACGGGCCTCGCCCTGGTGTTCGGCCCGACCGAGTACTTCTCGCTCATGGTCATGGGCCTGGTGTTCGCCGTGGTGCTGGCGCGCGGCTCGATCCTCAAGGCCATCGCCATGATCCTGGTCGGCGTGCTGCTGTCCACGGTCGGCACCGACCTGGAGACCGGCGAGGAGCGCATGACCTTCGGGCTGCCGTTCCTGTCCGACGGCATCGACTTCGCCGTGCTGGCCATGGGGATCTTCGGCATCGCCGAGATCATGCGCAATCTCGATCACACCGAGCACAGGGACGTGGTGCGCCAGGCCATCGGCCGCCTCCTGCCCAACCGGGACGACTTCCGCCAGTCCTACAAGCCAGTGCTGCGCGGCACCATCATCGGCGCCATCCTAGGGATTCTACCTGGCAACGGCGCGGTGCTCGGACCGTTTGCCTCGTATACGCTGGAGAAGAAGATCGCCAAGGATCCCCGCCGCTTCGGGCGTGGTGCCATCGAGGGCGTGGCCGGACCGGAGAGCGCCAACAATGCCGGCGCGCAGACCTCGTTCATTCCGCTGCTCACGCTGGGCATTCCGCCGAATGCCGTGATGGCCCTGATGGTCGGCGCGATGACGATCCACGGCATCATTCCCGGCCCGCAGGTGATGACCAAGAACCCGACCCTGTTCTGGGGCATGATCGCGTCCATGTGGGTGGGCAACCTGATGCTGCTCGTCATCAACCTGCCGATGGTCGGCATGTGGGTGCGGTTGTTGAAGGTGCCGTACCGGCTGATGTTCCCGGCGATCCTGATGTTCTGCACCATCGGCATCTACTCGATCAATTCGCTGCCGACCGACGTGATGTTCATCGGGCTGTTCGGATTCGTGGGCTATGCGCTGATCAAGTTCGGCTTCGAGCCGGCCCCGATGCTGCTCGGCTTCGTGCTCGGCAAGCTGATGGAGGAGAACTTGCGCCGCGCGCTCATCATCTCGCGCGGGTCTCTGGAGACCTTCATCAATCATCCGATCAGCGCCGGCCTGCTCGCCGTCGCGGCCATCCTTCTCGTGATCGCCCTTCTGCCGTCCATCCGGAAAGGACGCGACGAGGTGTTCACGGAGTAACTTGCCTTCAACCCATCCTTGTCCATGTAAGGCCATAACCACTACCAGGGAGGAAACGAATGAAGAAGATCGCACTGGCCCTTGCCGCTGTCGCCGGCTTGGCCGCAACGGGCGCCCAGGCCCAAGGCTATCCCACGCGGCCGATCACCATGATCGTACCTTTCGCGGCCGGCGGCCCGACGGATGTGATCGCCCGAATCGTCGGCGACCACATGAGCCGCACCCTGGGCCAGCAGATCGTGATCGAGAACGTGGCGGGCGCCGGCGGCACCACGGGCATCACCCGGGCGGCCCAGTCCCAGCCGGATGGCTACACCATCATGATGGGCCATATGGGCACCCACGGCGCCGCCCCGGCCCTGTACCCGAACCTGAAATACGACCCGACCAAGGACTTCGCCCCCATCGGGGTGGCGGCCGGTACGCCGATCGTGATCGTGGCCAAGAAGGACTTCCCGGCCAACGACCTGAAGGGCTTCCTCGAATACCTGAAGACCAATGCCGACAAGGTGAACATGGCCCATGCGGGCGTGGGCTCCGTCTCGCACTCGACGGGCATCTTCTTCAACTCCGTGGTCAAGGTGAAGCCGACCATGGTGGCCTATCGCGGCACCGGTCCGGCCCTGAACGACCTGATGGCCAACACGGTCGACTTCATGACCGACCAGATCGTCAACGTGGCGCCGCAGATCCAGGGCAACAACATCAAGGCCTTCGCCATCGCGACGCCCGAGCGGTCCCCTGTGCTGCCGAACGTGCCGACCACCAAGGAGGCCGGCCTCGAAGGCTATGAGGTCAGCGCCTGGAACGCGGTCTTCGCCCCCAAGGGCACCCCGCCGGACGTGGTCAAGAAGCTCAACGATGCGCTCGTGAAATCCCTGGACGACGAGAACACCAAGAAGCGTCTTCTCGACCTCGGAGGCGTGCTGCCGAGCGCCACGGAGCGGACCCCCGAGGGCCTGCAGAAGCTCGTCGAGAGCGAAGTGGCCCGCTGGACCCCGGTCCTCAAGGCCGCCGGCGCTACCGCCGAGTGAGCTTTTCCAAGCTTGAGCAATCGAATGGCGGGCATCTAGGCCCGCCGTTCTCATTTCGGATTCTGAAATCTCGAACAGGACTTGAAATTGCCCGCCCGGGCGATTACACCCTGCCTCACGTGCAGCCGTAGCTCAGTTGGTTAGAGCACCAGATTGTGGATCTGGGGGTCCCCCGTTCAAGCCGGGGCGGCTGTACCATTCAAATCAAGAACTTAGCTGTCGTAGGTTAGATACCAGCCAAGCTGTGGTGACCACATGGTGACCACCAAAAGCCCGTCGTGTTTCTGATTTTATCAAATCTAATCATAGCCTGACTTCTATGAGTCGGGCTCTGCGTCTTCATCTTCTTCATCGCTGGAGACGTTACTTGGACGGGACGAATTGGCCATCGTCTTAAGCGAGAAGGAAGGGCTAAACGCGGCAATAAACGTTTCAAGGCGTTTATCTGTGACATCGGTAAGCTCCAGCCTTGCGCGGCATTCCGTGCCTCCTTCCTCTGTCAGGTAAATGATTTCGAGGAAATAGCCCTTATCCCGAGGCTTCGGTTTTTTGAGCTTACGCGGCTTGGAATTTTGCCGAGACCAGCTATCCAGGCCCTCTCCCGGCATCAGACCCATGGCAACTACGTTGGAGGGTGTCACCTTCTTCGATATTAGATGCTTAATGGCTTGAACGTCGCGGTTATAAAGACGGCGGGCCAACCTTTGCTCGGCTTTTGTATTTCCGCCATAGGAAATAAGACCCTCGACCAGGACTTGGAGAGCGTCAGTTCTCTTGGTTGGCTTTTTCCCAATCTTAGAAGCAATGAGCTCTATAGCGGTGTCCAAGAGGCTTTCTTTTTGGAGATAGGAATAGGTAGCGTAGACCTTTGCTATGAGTTGAAGGTGCTGCTTACGCCCTAGCTTTGTTGACCGCTTCCGAACATCCAAGATCCAGTCCGAAGGGACTGTGAGTCCAGACAGAAGCACGTGGTCCAGCTTATCTGATGTAAGCAGGTACTCATACCCGTCCTCTGCAACGCTAGGGTCAACCCTCTCGCTACGCTTAGCTATACGCTGCCACTTTTCACTATCCGTGAGCTTCTTGCGCCTCCCAGGCGCTAGCTTGGGTAGGGTCCCATGGCCCGGCATAATCCACCCTATTTGTCCGTTAAACAGACAAGTTTTTGCACACGAAATCGGAGAAGGCCATCCAATATAGGATCCTTCAGCCAAAAATCAGGGCACTAACTGAGTTCTGAATTGGGTCTGCGCAACTTCCGTAAAGGCTTCGGTCACAGCACAGGAAAGGCATGTTGCAATGACCTTAGCGAAGCAATTCAACACGACCGAAAGCACGCGCGTTCGCGATCCAATGGAAGAGAGATTTCTGACGGAAAAGGAAGTTGCTCACCGGCAAGGGCGCTCCGTCAAAACTCTTCAGAACCAGCGCGTGAGTGGCGGCGGAATTCCGTTTCTTAAGCTCGGTGGCGCGGTGCGCTACCGGCTATCCGATGTCATCGCTTGGGAGGAAAGCTGCTTCTTCCTGAGTACGAGTTCAGGCCCATCCAGCAAGCCCAAAACTCCTGATGGTGCTTCCTCAAGAGCTGCTCACTCCAAATTTTGATCGCGAATTCGCAGACCAATGAAAGCCGAGTTCTGGGCCAACCCAGAACTCGGGCCTGATTCATAACCTCAAATGGGAGACTCAACTATGGCTAAAGGCAACAAATCAAAGCAAGTGAAGAAGGCTGTTTCCGTGCTCGAACAGCAGTTAAAAGAAATCAAAAATCGCCCCATTTTTGCGGCACGCAAATGCCAAAAGGCAATCGCTGATATTGATCGTAAGCACCTCGAAGCGATCTATGAGCAGGTTGCGATTGGCTATGCGCTTGCTCAACACCTCTCAAAGGACAAAGTCGCGCGGGGGAAATTTCTGAAGGCAGGAATTTGGAAGGATCTTCGGCAAAAGCCCAAGAACACACAAGAGCATTGGGATAATATTTTGCTCTGGGTCATGAGGTTCATTTTGAAGAATCCACATGCACCTGTTTCTCGGATTTATGATCGCGCCCATCATTATGCATCAGCCCTTAAGTTTCTTTGGGATGCCAAGGTTGATGCTAAGGATGTTCCTGAACGTCTGCTTGCGGGCGGCGGCTTTAGGGGGTTGCTTAAAGAGCGAAAGCGAGCCTCCGAGGTAGGGCGGGACGAACCTGATGAAAATACCGTCGCTGAGCTAGAATTTGATCATGGCGGCTTTCTCAATGGTGCCCCTCCTAGTGATGCTCGTAAGGACGATAAGAGGAATAAGCCGAGGCCCAAAGTGGAATGGGGCATACCGGATAGCGAATTAAAGAGCCCGTCAGCTGAAATGTATGTTCAGGTGCTTGCCCAAATAAAAGAAGTCAAAGACGGGTTGAAGCTCGTTCTCTTAAATGCCGTTGAGATCGACTGACATACAGGCAGAACTAAACAACAAGGAGCACCGACACGTAGGAAGGCTTCCCGTAAAGTGTCGGTGCATTACCTTGGTGTACACATCAACTGACCAAACACCCCACCGAAGCCATGAAACCCCTGCTGTAACCACCATAGGCACCCATACAGCTACTTCATAGGGTAACAGCTTCAACCTATAACCAATTTATATAAAGGCTATTGTCATGATCGAGGCCATTCGGTCCCTGGAGACCTTTATTCATCGCCACCGCGAGGTGGATCAGCGCATCAAGAGCTATGTGCGGGACAGCAGGAAGAACTACGCGAAGTTGGATCCTTCAGTCGAGCGACTGCTCGATCCGAAAGCCGCGATATTCCTTCATGTCTACAATGCCGATGCAAGGATCCAGTTTGCGACATCGCTGATCAAGCACACGGCAGAGATCGTCCAGTTTATAGGACCGGGGCGGCCAGCCTACTTTGTGACCCTCACGCCGGATATCTTCTGTCACCTGATGCAAAATCAACGCCCTTTCACACTTCAGGACATGAAGAAATGGGTTGCCCAATATCTTGGTGACCTCAACGCCGTTGGCGTCATAGAGGCAGGATACTATCGGCGAACGCGCCGGGGCTTGGCTTGGATACTGGAAAGGATCTCCTGGCACTTTCATTTGCTTGTGTGGGGAGCGTCCTACTATCAAATCAATCAACGCCTCAAAGCGATCAGAGGTCAGCATCAGAGTCTTGTGGTCGAGATACCGTCGGCTGCCTGCAAAACGGTCGCGTCAGGCGAAGAGTTTGAAGAGCAAGCCTATTATATGTCCAAGGGCATTCTTAGCTCGTATTCATACGGCGAGGGGAAGCCGGATCCAAAGACCGGTGAAATCCGGGTCGTGCATAAAAAAAGAGAACCTCGGACGGGCGAACATATCCGAATGTGCAATGTGCTGAAGGATGAGTATATTGACAACCTTCTCTTCGGCTTTGGTGACGGCGAGGGTATCTGCAAGCGTGTGAAGCGAGATTTGCTGAGCGGCTACCACAAGGCCAAGCGGGAAGATCCCAAGTTACTCAAGTGGAATAAGCCCGTCCAGCGATCCCATCCTGCCCCCATGATGAGAAAGCGCATTCGGAATCGCCGGTGAGAAACACTAGGTGAGCCGGAATCATCCGGCTCACTCTTATTCGCGATCAGATCACGAAGAAGTCCGCTGCGGTCATTTTGAGCTTCTTGGCCAGGGTGGCGATGAGGACCGCAGCGCCCTTGCCCGATCCATCGGCATCGTAGGACAGGGTGCCCTTGATCTTGTTGTAGATCAGGTAGTCGTTGCCATCCTTGGCCTTGTCACCGATGGTGAAGTACGCCGCCTTCAGCTTGCCGACCTTACCGAGCTTCTTGAAGATCGCGTTGTCGAGCTGGATCGTGTCGTCTTTGACATTGAAGTCAAGGATCTTGTCGGCGTTGCTCTTCCTATTGGGCTTGGTGTCGAACACGAAGATGTTCTTCCCGGCATTGCCCTTGAGGATATCGTTGCCGAGCCCGCCCGCGAGGGTATCGTTGCCCCTGCCGCCTGTCAGGATGTCCTTGTTGCGACCACCCACGAGCTTCACGCCGGTATCGGGAGCCGTGACGATCTCGACCGCTTTGTCCATGACGTTGACGATGAAGCTCTTCTCGATGCTGGCACCCAGGCGGTCGGTCGATTTTACCGTGATGCGGTGCGAGGATGCCTGCTCGAAGTCGAGACTGAAGCCGTTCGCCACCACGAGCTTGTTGCCCGCGAGAGCGAAGCGTCCGCCTGCCGTGTCGGTGAGGCTGTAGCTGAAACTTTCACCTGCATTGTTGTCCTGCGTGGTCAGAGTGCCGATGACGGTGCCGTTCGCGGCCAGCTCCTCGATGCTCGATCCGGTGAGGCCGATATCGCTGGGAGCCCGGTTCGCGGCTGTGGCCTCCACGGTGATGCCCGTCGCCGTGACCGGATCGCCGTTGCCGTCCGTCACCGAGATCGTGAAGGTTATCGCCTCCACCGATCCGGCAATAGCTGAAGGCCGGTCGATGGGGTCGAACCGCATCGCCCGAAGCGCGGCTGTGACGGCCTCCGGGGCGCCGGTGAGGGTCAGGGTGCCGGTTGTCGGGTCAAAGCTGCTGGTGACGCTCGCAGGCGGCTTCAACACGCCCTTGGTGGGGCTGTCGGGGGTGATCGTGACGGTTAGCGTGTCGCCGTCGTCATCCGCGACCGAGACATGGGCGAACGGAAGGGCCGGATCGATATCAGTGGTTTGGGTGATTGAGGCGGGAGCATCCAGGCTCGGGGCGGTGTTCGGCAACTCCGTCCCATTGCTGTCGAGGATGGTGGTGAAGCCCCGGCTTTTGAGCAAGGCCCGTTCCGCCTTGCTGAAGGCATCGCCGACGAGAGTGATGCTGGCTGTCGCTCCGGTCGCCGTATGACTGAGCAGCGCCGCGCTCTTGCTGTCGAAGGTCAGAACGCCGTCGCCATTGAGATTGATCGCTTCCCATTCGAGGAAAGCCTTGCCCCGCAGATCATAGTTCCCGGCCTCGAGCCTGAGATCGTCCATGCCGCCATTGCCGTCGAAGCTGAGGAAGCCGGTCAGACGCTCGGCATTCGCAATTACGATGTCCGCGCCATCCGATCCGGTGACGGCCTCGATGCCGGCGAGGATCGCGGGCCGGGTCAGGTCGAGGGTGCCACCCAGCGAGACGAGCGTATCGAGACCACCGCCACCGTCGATGCTGTCTCCGGCACTCAAACCGCCATCTTGGACCTGGAAGGTATTCACCCCCGCCGTCCCGGTCGCGATCTCAGTGGCCGAGGTCAGGCTGTAGGTGGGTGTATAGCGGCGCTGCACCAGATCGTTGCCGTTGTTCTGAACCACCATCCAACCGCCGTTGCTCAGTCCCTCGATCTCGGCAGACGTGCTGGCCGAGGCCAGGTGCATATCAGACGCATACAGCGCCGTGCCGTTGGCATCATATCGCTGCTGGAAAACCCTGGCTGGCTTGAGGACGACCAAGTCACGATCCAGCCGCCGTCCTCCAGGGCAATGATGTCCTCAAGATACTGGTTGCCGGTGGTGGTCAGATTGACCCGCTGGTCCGTGGACGAGACTGGACCTCCATTGGCGCTGTAACGTTGTTGATAGATATCCGCGGACCCATCCGAGCCGAAGGAGATCCACGAGATCACGTAGCCGCCACCCTTCAGGGCCGTGATCTGCGAGCCCGACTGCGAATTGGCCGTGGTGCGGTTGACCAGAATGTCGGAGGATTGCAGCGGGCTGCCGCTGGACGAGTAGACCTGCTGGTAGACGTCGGAACCATCCTTGTACGAGGTCCAGGTCACTGCCCATCCGCCATTCGATAGGGCTGCTAGACCGAACTCTTCCTGATGACCGTCTGTGGTGACGTTGACCGGCCGGTCCGAGGCATACAGGCGGGTGCCGTCGGCGCTGAACCGCTGCATGTAGAGATCGCCCTGCTTGAAGGCATCCCCGTTGACGGACCAGACCACGGCCCAACCGCCATCCGTGAGCAGCACCGCCTTGGCGTTGAGGATGAACTTGTCCGCCCCGACATTGACCATGGTGACGTTCTTGACGCTGCCATCGGCATTGAAGCGGCACTGGCGGACCATGGTGCCGGTGGAGTAGGTCACGAGCCAGCCGCCATCGCTCAGGACAGTCACATCACGCAGGATCTGATCGCCGGTGGTGTCGCCAACATTGCCGAGGCGGTCATCAGCAAAGACCAGCTGGCCGAACGCATCGAACTTCTGGAAGTAAACGCCCTTGCCCGATCCGTCGCGGCCGTCCGAGGACCAGGCAATGAGAGTGCTGCCGTCCGTGAACCGGGCGATATGGGGGTTTTCGGCTCGATAGGCGGTTGACGTGTTCACGCGAACGTCTTCGCCAACCTGTACGATTGTCGTCATGGAAAATTCCTTTGCTGTAAGCCCGGTCAAAGGCTGCGCTCTAACCCCCGGCCCTGGAGCCGGGTGGTTGACCGCGTGACAGCACAAGGCGAACACGCCCTACCTATTCCCCAAGGCGAACGCGAGCGTTCACCCAGAAGGGTGTTGTATTTGGTAGGCCACCCGACATGGGGTTGCCTGTGCTGTTCCGCGGTCAAGCGGTGCTCGAACCATACCTGATTGCTGCCCGTGGTCCAAGGGCTGTGGTTGACATGCCCTATTGGGTGTCGGGTACGCCCTTTCAAATTGGCTCAAAGCAACGGTTTGATGGGTGGACGAGGACGACAAACAGGCATGGCAGCACTTTGAGGCGGTCACCCGCCCGGCTCTGATCCTTAGTCCTCCGACCTTTCTGGATGACATCGCCGCCAGCCTTTCCAGGGCTGGCATTCAGGAGGCCGTTGCCGGTCATGACAGCGGACCGATCTTCGATTGGCTGATGAGCCTGTTCCAACTCCAGGGCATCTCGGATGCGGTCGCCTTCGCCTACGCCGCCGAGCACGGCTCCGTGCGCTGGCGCGAGATCGAGGCCGCACTTTCCGATGAGCCTGACTGCCCGCGTCTGACAAGCTACTGGCACTTCCACCACTGCCGCTTCGAGAAATCGGCCTGGACCTGCTCGGAGCCACATCTGCTTCATCGCTGCCCCTTGCCGCGGCATCCGCTGCGCAACGGACGCTTGAACCAAGCTGCCTACAGCCTATTCCTGTTCATCCGCGATATTTGCGACAGCGATCTTGTCGGCTGGATTGATCACCGGCTGGAGAGAGCCGATATTGGAGTGGGTCAGCCGGACCGTGCGGAAGCGATGCGCGAGGCACTACTGCATCCCATGAGCCATATCTTCGGCGTGTCCTACAAAGTGCTGTCGATGACGCTGGCCGATCTGCTGCTGTGCGGCGATCCAAACCGGGAGCGGTGGGTGGCGACGGGAGCGCACATGATCGCCATCGACTCCCTGGTGCATAATCTCCTGCATCGCACGGGCGTGCTGGATCGGTTCGAGTGTGTGCATGAGATCGGACCCGACTGCTACGGCCCAAAGGGCTGTGCCGGTCTCATCGATGGGCTGGCTGAGCGGGTCGATGCCCGCGCCTTCAATCCGTCCTTCCCGAGCATGTTTCCGCGCTTCATCCAACATGCGCTGTGGTGCTTCTGTGCGGGCGATGGGCTCGACATCTGCAACGGCAACCGGATCGACGACACAAACCCATGCCGGAACAGCCATTGCCCGGCCTTCGAGACCTGCGACTGCCTCACTTTGAAATAGAGCCAAACCGGGCCTGAAAGCCTGACGGTGCAATAGGCTTGACTATAGGCATATAATCCTATAAGGTGGTGCCCATCAGGGCATTTGCGCCCTGGTTTGATGAAACCCATGAGGTCGATCATGACACCGCATTTGCGGCCCCAAGCATTGGGGCGAACCCGCCGACCGGCACCGCCGCACACATCATCTGAACCATCGATACGGGGGCCTCTGGCCCCCTTCGCTTTTGATGGAGGGGTTGATGGCCAATAAGCCCACTGACGAGAAAGCCGCCTCGGCCACCCTGATCGTGTTCGGGCCGGATGAGACCGGCAAGCCTCATGCGTCCTGGTTCGATGAGGCCGATGCGCCGCTGGCCGAGAAAGCGGCAGGGCTCATGAAGATGAAGATCCTGCGGCTCACGACCGACGAGCAGAAGAAGCTCGCGGGGCGGTTGCCGCAAGGCCGGGTGTTCGAGAGCGGCAAAGCCTTCGTGCCCTTCGTCAACCGGACACTCTATGCGCAGCTGGCCGCGATGGGCGGCGAAATCCCTGAGATCGATCCGGCCCTGCTCGAGGCCGCGCTCAATGCCGATGCCGCCAAGACAAGCAAAGGCGGGGGCAAGGCGGCGATACCCGAGGGGCTGAAGGCGGATGCCGGGTCTTGGGCCTATCTCGCGGTGGGCAGCATCGTGCTCGCCAACGAGACGCCGGGCGAAGGCTGGTACGAGGCTATTGTAAAAGAGGTGAAAGCCGAAGGGCTGTACCTGCTCACGTGGCGCGACTGGCCCCATGAAGCCGCCTTCGTGCGAAAAGCGCCGCATATCGCCCTGCTGCACCCGGCCAACAGCAAGTAAGCCGAAACCGAGCCTTCAGGGCAGAGTGATCGCGCCCTGGGGGCAACTTGCCGCCGCCCCATCGATGCCGCCGTGCAGCCTCGCCATTGGCCTTAACGCCACGCTTGGCGCAGCGGGCGGGCTCATCGTCACCAACCTAGCAATGGACATGCATCATGGCTCAGACCAGCACCCAAACGGACACCCGACTTCGCAACCTCAACGACCGTCTCCGCAAAGACCGCATCGGCGGGCGGGTCGTCATGACACACGGCATCGCCGCCTTGGGGCCGCTGCTCGTGCTGAAGATCGATCAGGCCGTGCGAGCCTTCGATGCCTTCACGCCCGGCAACGATCCGTATGGGGAGCACGACTTCGGTTCTCTCACCGTCGAGGGCCATGTGGTGATGTTCAAGATCGATGCCTACGACCTCGATCTGCAGTACGCCTCGCCCGATCCCACTGATCCTGATGTCACCTGCCGGGTCATGACCCTCATGCTGGCCGCAGAGTACTAGCGAGCAAGACATATGGGAAAGGCTTGAAACAGCCCCCATTGATTTGCGATACTAAATAACAAAAAACTTGATCCACGCTATGTGCCGCAGCATAAGGCTGCAAAGTCGAGAAAGAGCATGACCCCGAAAGCCCCCAGTGACGTCGATAAACATGTTGGCAGCCGTGTTCGCGCCAGACGTTTGACTGTCGGTATAAGCCAGGAAAAGTTGGGCGAGATGCTGGGGTTGACCTTCCAACAGGTGCAGAAATACGAGAAAGGCACTAACCGCATCGGTTCAGGCCGTCTGCACCAAATTGCAACGGCCTTGCAGGTGCCCGTCTCTTTCTTTTACGACGGCCAAGCGAACGGCCAGGACTCAAACAGGAATGCTCCTTAAGAACTCCTGATCGATAGGAAGAGCGTTGAACTCCTCCGAGCCTTCAATGCGATTGATGATGAAGGAATGCGGGATGCGGTCCTCAATCTCACCCGGACGGCCGCGAAATCCGCGCCATAGCCCGCTCGTCGATACCCTCTAGGCACATGACACTGTCTAGTGCATGATTGTCATGTCGCTGGCGTCATTGTCGGTGTTCGGATCCGCGGCAAGAAGCCGTGCCGTATTCAAGATCTCCTCGCGGATTTCAGGTTTGAGTGCTGTAAACTCACGCAGCGCGATCACCATTTTAGGATCGATAGCATAGAGGAAGCATTCCAGCCCGCTGGCAGGATCGACTGTACCGGATTCCAAAGCTTCAGAGACCATGTCCTCCACATAGGCCACGAGGGTTGTTCGGCTGAAAGGTGGGTTTGATGCAGGCATACGAAACTCCTTGGCGGTCTTCCGAGAAGGCCGCCGCATTATCGTTCTGGGTTGGGAAGTGGGTTGTTGGTTACGCTGCGATCAGCGAGTGAGCCGAGAGAACAGGCATCTCAAGCCCGCCTGCAAGACGGATGCGCTGTGCAACGGCTTCGGAAACCTCAAGGGTCCCCGCAAGCGCGGTGACCGTTCCCATCGATTGTGGCGCTCCAATGCGTTCCAGCGTCCAACCGGCTCGGCGCAAGATGCGCTCCATGCGCAAGTCGGTCACGGTGACAATCCCATGGGAGCCGCTGATCAGGCCCCATTCGACGACGGCAGAGAGCAGCATGAAGGTTGTCTTGTGAAGCCCCGCTGAGCCGAGTTCTTCACAGGCTGCCGTATCGACGCAAAATCGCGAGCTTTCCAGAAGGCGCTCATCATTTGGTGCCTCCTCGCCTGCCAGAAGCATCGGGAACGTGTCGGCGAGCATGTTCGGCCCAGTGGTGGGCAGCAATCTGACCGAGGCGACAACCCGATGATCGTCCGTGACCACAAGCAGGTAGACCGGTCCCAAGCCGTCATAGACATCAATCTCCATGTCTCCGACCACCGAAACGCTCCAATCGAGGCGTTCCTTGAACACACGGTGCCGGAGGCGGTGCATGTTGGTGAGAAGATCGCGGTGCTTCCCATAGTCTGGGCGAGTGATGGCAAGAGCGCGCATGAAATAGTCCCCCTCTTTGTTTATTCGGCGCTTGATGAAACTAAATAACAGAGGCAGGATCACCTGTAAGATTTGACAGGGCAAAAATGCCCATGGGGAAGTCGCGGCATGTCGAGCCAGGACGCCATATTCCAGGATTTTACGGACGCGCTTTGGACCGCCAATGATGAGGTTGCCTTACGGAATGTCGCTCATCGGGCCGCATCCAGCCTCGGCTTCAAATGGTTTGCCTATCTGGGCCTTCATGAGAACGAGACGGTCTGGATCTCGAACTATCCCCGCAACTGGATCGAGAGGTACTTCGAGCAGGGCTATGAGGCCATCGATCCGATCGTGGTGAACGCCCGCAAACAGAAACGGGCCTTTGCTTGGGATAGCGAGAAACGCGCAGGCGGACACTCGTCCGAGCAAGCAAGGTTCTTCAAAGAGGCAAGGGACTTTAATATCGGCTCCGGCCTGACCATTCCCATCCGAAGCGGGTCCGGGCAAATCACGGCCTTAACCCTTGCCAACGATGGGCGGTTGATCGAAGCGGAAAAGGTCTTGTCGGCTGCCCACGAAATGGTTGAGTTGATGGGTCTGTATTATCATGCCCGTGTAGCGGCGAGCCTTAAAGCATCTCGCGTTCACGCTGAGGTGCAGCTAAGCCAGCGTGAAGTGCAGTGCCTGACGTGGGCAGCGCGTGGCAAGACGGTTGCCGAGACGGCTGATATTCTGGGCGTGACAGCACGAACGGTCACGTTCCATCAGGAGCACGCTCGTGCCAAGCTTGGAGCCGGTAATATCACGCAGGCCGTCGCAATCGCGCTGAGGCGAGGCTTGATCCGTTAATGATGGGCATGTCCAAATGAATAGTGGATTGCCAAATGGAAGCTGCGAAAGCAGTTGATCGAGCATAAAGCCAATCTTCTCATCAAGCTTCATGGCGATCCCAGCTATTTCATTGCCCGAGATCGGGCCCGCTTTCAGATGAGCATTGATGGCTCACGTGGAATTTGGGACAGAGTTGCCGTGCTTATTGCTAAAAGGACAGGACACCGGATCGGCTACAAAACGGCTGATCGATATCTAGACTCTGCACGGTAGGGTTTCTCATCCTACACGTTTGCTAAACATATCCACAGTGCGAGTTCCGCACTTCTTTACATGAAATCAAAGCCATACTCGCTCTATATCCACAGTCGGGCGAGGCCGTTTGCGACCGTTTGACTCTGCGGCGAACGGGAACATAATAGGAACATCGAGACAAACAGAAGTGACTTGGGCAAGGTATGCAACGTGCCGGGCAACAGACAGTGCTTGCTGATTTGCGCCAGCAGATCGAGCGGCTTGGCGGCAGCGCCCGGCGTAGGCCATCCCTCCCTTTCGGGGTGCCTGAACTCGATGGGCACATTCCCGATCAGGGGCTTGCCCGTGGTGCGCTGCATGAGGTCGTAGAGGGTGGCTCGGCAGCGGAGTTCGCGGGCTCAGCTACTCTCTTCGTCGCCGGGATCGCGGCTCGCCTCAAGGTCCGGTTCTGTGGTGCCTCAACTGCCGCGATCTGCTCGCCCCGAGTCTAGCAAGTGTAGGGCTTCACCCCGATCATGTGCTCTATGCGGAGACCTTTCGCGAGCGCGACGTCCTCGCATTGGTCGAAGAGGGATTGCGTGAGAAGAGCCTTGTCGCCGTTGTCGGCGAGGTCACGCGTCTCAGCCTGATCGCATCACGGCGCCTCCAACTTTCGGCTGAAGAAACAGGGGTCACGGCGCTTCTGCTTCGACGCTGGTGGACCGTCGCAGAAGGATCTCGTGAACCTTCCGACTGCCGCTGTGACACGCTGGTGGATTTCCCCATTTGCCTCGCAAGCTCCACCTGCACCGGGCTTAGGTCGTGCCCTCTGGCACGTTGAGCTAACCCGCTGCCGAGGCAGCGAACCCTGTGCTTGGATTCTCGAGGCTTGCGATGCGAAGGGTCGTCTCGCTCTACCTGCCAACTTGGCCGACCGATCGGATCCGGCGCAAGTTCGGGCAGCCGCCGCAGGGTAAGCCCCTTGTTACAGTGGCCACGCAAGGTTCGCGGCGCGTCATTGCATCTGTCGATGCAAACGCTCACCAGCTAGGGCTGCGGGTCGACCAGACGGTCGCTCATGCTTAGGCTCTGGTTCCCGACCTGTATGTATTCAAGGCAACGCCAGAGGAACCGTCCTCTGAGCGATAGAAACCGCGCCTGCACGGCCAACCATTGCCTAGAACATTGAGCCTCCGCGTTCGGTGGGATCTCAAGAGGTAGGCACTCGTTCACAGACCGATAGAATCCTCTATTGCATTGCCATCCTGATCTAAATGGGGTGGGTGAGGCGTTTAGGGGCAATGATTGAACACTTGCCGCAGGATTTACCAATTCAAGCAAAACCATTAGACTTTTGACGACCAGCGCCGCATTGCCCCCACCCCATACATTAAGTGGAAACTAGCTGCCTATGCCGAAGACTGTGGCTGCATAAGTAGCCGCTCACTTAGCCATTTTAGGTTCTTGTCTCTCAACCCGAGAGATGAGATGCCGCGAAACGTACTGATGACGTATTCAAGGTTGCTTCCTAATGTCCCGGCCGCATCCTTAACTAAATTGAATACTTCCTCGACATCGAGATTAGAAATGTACTTTGGATGCTGGTGATTAACGATATACGCCAGTGCATGAACCTTTCGTCCGTCTTCTAGGCTCAGTGCTACAAACTTCTCGTTATAGATGCTCGAAGTTAGCTCGCGATCCCTAATGAATTTTACAGCATCTCGCACTTGAGTTTGTCCAATTCTGAACGCTAATCCATAGCACGATCCACCGGTATCTAGGCCAAAAACTAAGCCCGGTTTCTTTGGTGTTCCCCGATAGTTATGCGATATAACGCATAACTTCCGATGGTATCCGCGCAAATAGGCTGGCACCTTTTCGTCGTACTCAAAGCATGGGTTCCATATCAAAGACCCATATGCGAAAACCCAGATATCCCTGTCTTCGGGAAGAGAAACGATACTCATAAAGCCTAATGCCCCGTGGAAGCGATGCTCTTGTAATGGGCTGCGATGATATCTGACGCAGATGAGACTATCTCATCTAGGATTTTGCGAGCTGGCGAAATATCGCGAAGCAGGCCGATGCCTTGGCCTACAGGTATGCCCAGTAGATCGTAGTTTTGTTCACTCAGTGCTAAAGCAAGAGAGGCTGCTTCCCTCTGTGAAGAAGCAGACAAAAGATCTTCAGACCCCATCCATCTATCGATGAAGGAATTCTGGATGTAGCTTCCTGTGAAGCCATTAGGCCACTTTCGCTGCTTCACAATGTCGTAAACAAAGGTGCGTACGACGTGATCACCAGTGGCTTGAAGCGCACGCTTCTGGGCCGATTCACTCACTCCAGCTTCTTGAGAAGCCCAAAATCGCGTTCCGACTAAAACCCCATCGGCTCCCAACACCAGTGCGGCAGCTAATCCTCTGCCATCAACCACTCCCCCAGCTGCAACAACCGGAGTCTCAGGTGCCATTTTATATACGAGGTCAGCAACTTCGGGAACAAAGCTGAATGTACCACGAGAGCTTAGTCCGTGGCCCCCTGCCTCAGAGCTCTGGGCTACAATCACGTCCGCGCCTGCACCTATAGCGTCACGAACATCCTGCAGACTTTGAACTTGGCAGATCAGTTTTGCACCAGCCTTCTTGATGCGTTCTGCAAAGGGAGAAGGGTCGCCAAATGACAGCATTACAGCGACGGGCTTGAATTCAAGTGCGATATCAAGAGCACGTATATTTTGATGTAAAGCCCATGTGATAAACCCACAGCCTACACTTTCTGTCGCTACAGCGAGTTCTTTCTCTAAGAAAGAGACATCACCATATCCACCTCCTATCAATCCAAGGCCGCCTGAGGCGCTGACCGCAGAAGCGAGCAATCCGCCAGAAACCGATCCCATGGGCGCCAACAGGATTGGAGTTTTAATGTTAAGGGCTTTTGTCAAGCGCGTTCGCATCGAGGTTACTATCTATAGGCTAGAGATCATTTGAAGGAGACGGCTGCGTTCTGAAAACTCAATTAGGTTTTCAGGGGCGCTTCTGTTTCTAAGTTAGGAGAAACTTTTTTTAGCGAAGAAAGGCGTCGTGCGAATAGCAGGAGACCGGCCATTATAATTGGGACCATTACCAGCAAAACTATTGATACTGACACGCTACTGTTCTTGCCTACCAAGCCCAACATTGGGGGTATCGACAACATGGCGAGGCCGCTGCAGTTTGCAGAGCCTGAGGAAATCCGACGTATCTCTTCAGGAACATACTTCATGGCAGTGGCCAGATTGCTTGGGTAGAAGCAACCGATGGCCGCACCTGCGAAGGCAAGAGCAGGAATGATGGTGCTTATGGATGGAGCAAGCAGGACAGTCAGAACTGCAGCGGTCGCCACTCCTAAGTACATAATAAAAAGTGTGTCAGCTTCGATCCATCTTACAAGCCGTACATTGAGCGCACGCCCTACTAATGTACTTCCAAAATAGATTGACATTAAGGAAACAGCCTCGGCTGTCGTTAAATGGTGGGTTTCCTGAAGGAAGATGGGCCACCAAAGACCTACGCCCCATTCCATGACATTGATACTAAAAAACAGCATCCAGAAAATGAAAACGGTCCCTGTTAATTTAGAGCTACTTAACTGCTTGGCCTTAGGAGCGGCATAACTGCGTGGGTTAACAAAAATTACAAGGATCAAAGAAATTAAAGGGAGACCGAGGGCGCAGACCCAAGGTAACCCTTGGCTCACAAACCAACCTGTTACGGCGGGAAAAAGAAAGACACCTACGCTCGCCCATGTATATCCTTCACTGATTGCAAGTGAGCGTGATTTCTCAGGTAATGTGGCAATTTGGGACTGCACTAACGCCTGAAGCGTTCCTCCAAATATACCAACCAAGAACGATAGGAAGAAGCTGGTGAACACGGATTGTGAGGCCCAAGTTAAAGCCATTGCAGACATTAGGCCGATTGCAGTGAGACGGATTGCAGGAATACCGGCCCCTCGACTGATAAGATGGCTTGAAAGAAAACCAGAGCTCAGTCGTCCAAGGGCATAAAATGAGAAAAGCCAACCCACCAGAAAAGTTGATAATCCTTGTGCGTCTCGGACAAATGGTATTGCAGCACTGAGAAAGCCCTGCATCACCCCGAATAGGCTGAGCGCAAGGAAAAGAAAAATCACAAAGGAGTCTCGCTGCAACGCAACGCTTTGGGCCTGCACAGGAAGTTTCTCGCTCATTGTCATGCGTTAGCCGCCTTGCCGCTATCGCTAGACGTCTTAACTATGCCGCGCGATCCAGGTGTGACCGGAGGAATTTCAGCAAGCTCTGGCGGAATCTCGTCTGGCGAATAATCTGGAATGTAGAAGGAGGCTAATGACACCAGTGGCGCCCCAATATCAACAGTTCCTCCAGAACGATCTATCAGGCAGGCTGCACCAACGACGTTCGCTCTTTCTTTGTAGAGCATCTTGAGACTTTCGCGCGAAGACTGACCAGAGTAGATAACGTCTTCAACCAGTAGAACCTTTGCATGGATTGGGATGTGAAAGCCTCGTCGCAAACAAAGCTCACCATTCTCTTTTTCGAGGAATATGAATTTCGCATTCAGGACACGTGCGACTTCGTAGCCTGGAATAATACCTCCCAGAGCAGGGGAGACGATGCAGTCAATCCTGCCGTATCGGCTAATTATCTTACTAGCTAAAGCTATACATAGTCGCTCGGTTCTGATGGGGTCCGTGAAGATGAATGTCTTTTGGAGGAATGTGGGGCAATGGCGGCCCGTTTTTAGGATAAAGTGCCCATTGTAAAAGCCGCCAGCTTCCCTGATTTCAGCAAGGGCTTCCTCATTCGTCATTTCCATCCCCAATGTTATAATATTTATAGGATATTATCCTCTCCTCGCCGGTTTTCAACTACTGGTGAAAAAATTTTTCAAAAAGCTAAATTCTAGGTTGATATAGGATGTGCCAATCCAAGGGATTTCCTCACTTTTGGCAAGACCTAGATCCAATTCAGTAGGGTTTACTAGGTCGCTGCTTTCTCGATCCCGTTTCGCTGGCGCTCTTTGATGAAACGCCGCCTCACTTGAGCGACTATGACGAGCGCCGTCAGTATTATGTACCCGATTGTCTTTGGTCGTAACACGGCCGAGGCAACGCTTGCTCCACGATAGATCACTTTAAGCGCGGAGCGAGTTCCAGCGGATGATGGGAACTTCGCCGACCCTGTGGCTGGAGAAAAAGCATCAGGTGTGATGCAGGCTCTGTGGGTAGCAGCCTTGACGCTCGCCAGCCATCAAGCGGGTTGAGCTTTAATCCGATCATCGGAGCGGATGCCAGTCTGGGGCTCGCCTTTCTCCTGAAGAACTCTGTACACCTGCATTCTCGAGCACCCGACAGCCCTCGCAATGGCAGCAGGACCTTGCCCTTGCTGGTGCATGGCCAGAATGGTTACGCGATCGAGACGTCGCTTGCCACCTTGGTAGGTCCCCTCGGCCTTGGCCTTCTCAATGCCGTCCCGCTGGCGCACCTTGATGAAGCGCCGCTCCATCTGAGCGACCATGCCGAGTACGGTCAGCACAATGTGCCCCATTTCACCCCTTGTGGAGACATGGGGGTCAAGCACGGTGACAAAGGCCCCTTTCTGTTCACACTCATGGATCAGGTTGAGGACATCGCGGGTGTCCCTGCCGAGACGGTCGAGCCGGGTGACCACAAGCTCGTCGCCCGGTCGCAAGAAGTCGAGGATGGTTGCCAGTTCGGTACGGCCTACGCGGTTGGCCCCCGACACCTTCTCGGAGCGGATGACTTCGCATCCCTCAGCTTTGAGCTTGGTAAGCTGAGTGTCGAGATCTTGGTCGGTGGTGCTGACGCGGGCGTAACCGATGCGGGCCATGGGGGTGTCACTTCAGGCTTTATAAGTGACCGTAACATGTCACAAATAGCCAGCGTCAACCCAGATGTGACGTGAAACTCAGCGCCCGAAGTGACGTCACCTCAGGGTATACCTTGATGTTGCACGTATGCCTGAGTGGTGTTCTCAAGCCCGCGAAGTACGACTATGCTGCCCCTAGGCTGCAGTTCTACGACGCACTTCCTCTAATATCGAGATCAGTTCTACGACTTCTGCTTGAGCGAAAACGCCTTCGATGCCGAGGGGATCCAAATCTGTGAACGGGCTTTCATAGAGGAGGCGCGGGTTCAAAGCGCCGCGCTCAGTCAAATGGTCAATGACCATGTTGAGAAATTCAATCTGATTAGCAGAGAGATTCCTGCCCGACAGGAAGGCATCGAACGCCCGCTTGGCGGCATCCCGCTCCAACCCGACAAGGGAGCGCACGAAGAGACCAAGACCACCATCAGCCTGGACCTGCTCGATCTCATTGGAGGCTGCGACACCAGCGTCCAAAAACATGCGTTCCAGCTCTGACAAGTCAGTTGCCGTCAACGGCTCGTTCTTGCGCAACTTCAGGATAGCAATGTGGTTCTCATGAGCACGGATGAAATGTCGTGCCTTGAGGCGGAAGCGATCCATGTCTGTGCCGACGCTGATGCCTTTCAGTTCAATAGCGGCACCCGGTCCGATCTCATCCTCAAAATCCGTGTAGACGATAGGCCGTTGCCTTAGTTCGATCAGTTTGACCAATTCACGCAGGCGGCGGCGCACCGTTTCCAGCATTGGGACAGTGATGTCTTGCCAGAACTCATCTGACTGAAGGTCGATGATCAGCTCAAGTTCCTTGGCCACCATAGGCACGTTCGCAAGGTCCTGGAGCAGGCTCGCGATCTGCGAGACCTTCTTGCGAAGCCCATCAAAAGCTTTCTCCTGCCGCAGGCAGGCCAGCTGTGTCTTGAAGATGAGCAGGTCAAATTGCTTCGCTGGAAGATCATCATCCACGAGGCTCGATGGCAGCCCGGCGACATTGTCGATGATCTCTGTTTGCTCGTCTAAGCCGAGCTTGGCCCAGGCATCGTCGGTAGCATACTTTTCAACCAAGCGGCGCTTGGGGCGCACAAGGAAGTTGTCGAGGCTCATGCCATTGACCTCGTCCCGCAGACGCTTTGCCAGCTCGCTCCGAAGCATCCCGCACTGTGCCTCAAGATCAGCTTTGGATCCTGGCTCACCTACAGAGCTGATGGGCGTCGGGGGCTGGCTGTAGTCGCCAGATGGGGCAGGGGAAGCGTCCCTGCCCAGCAACCGGTCGAGTTCCCCGATGAGTTCGACACGCGACGCAAACAATCGCTTCGACAAGGAGTCGCCGAGAGACCCTTCGGCCAGATCTGGGTTCTGATTGAAGAACTCGAAGTTCTGGCAGAAATCGAAGACGGCGAAGAATTCCTTGTGCTGCCCTGGGCCGAACAGGTCGGGACACAGGCGAGTGCCGCGCCCGATCATCTGCCAGAACTTCGTCTTCGAGCGCACGATCTTGAAGAAGACGAGATTTACCACCTCCGGCACGTCGATGCCGGTATCGAGCATGTCTACGGAAATGGCGATGTGAGGAACCTTATCCTGCTGGCTGAAATCATCGATCAGGGACTGAGCGTATTCGGTCTTGAAGTCGATGACCCGCGCAAAGGTCCCTTTCAAGTGTGGATAGTTCTCGTCGAACCTGGATGCGATGAACTGCGCATGATCGTGGTTCTTGGCAAAGATGATAGTCTTGCCGATGCGGTCGCCATTGGCCACCTTGAGGCCGTGAGTCATGAGGTGCTCAAGCACCTTGTCGACCGTATCCTTGTTGAACAGCCACTTGTTGACGGCTGTGGCCTCGACACGATCAGGAACCGTGCCCTCCTCATCCCATTCGATCGCGTCCCAAGCCTCCTTCTCCTCGTCGGAGAGATCGTCATAGGAAATTCCCTCGCGCTGGAACTTGAGCGGTACCGAAATGGCCTTCGGCGGCACAAGGAAGCAATCCTTGACGGCCTCGTCTAATGTGTAGGCATCCGTCGGGACGCCGCGCTGCAGATTGAACAGGCGGTAGGTGTCGCGGTCGATCTCATCCTTCGGTGTTGCAGTGAGGCCAACAAGAAGGCTGTCGAAATAATCGAAGATCGCTCCGTACTTGCGATAGACGGATCGGTGAGCCTCGTCGATGACGATTAGATCGAAATGGCCGGGGCCGAAACGGCGCTTTCCATCCCGCGCCTCATCGATCAAACCCATCATGGTAGGATAGGTCGAAACATAGACGCGCCCTGTCGCCTCCTTATCGGTGACGAGGTTCACAGGTGAGGCTGCGGGCAGGAAGGTCTTGAAGGCGTTCACCGACTGGTTCACGAGCGCAACGCGATCAGCCAGGAACAGGATGCGCCGCGCCCAGTTCGCCTTCATGAGTACATCGGCCAGCGCAATCACCGTGCGCGTCTTGCCCGAACCGGTCGCCATGACGAGGAGGGCCTTGCGCTGGTGGTCCTTCTCAAAGGTTTCCGCCACACGCCGGATGGCGCGAGTCTGGTAATACCGCTCGACGATTGTGCGGTCGATCTCGATCAAGCCAAGGGGCTTTAGGATGTCCCGGCGGCGGATGGCGAGTTCCAGCTCATCCTTGGTGAGAAAGCCCTGGACAGGCCGCGGAGGATAACGTTTGTCGTCCCAGATCCAATGCTCGTAGCCATTGGTGTAGAAGATCACCGGACGCTGGCCGAACTGCTGCTCCAGGCAATCGGCGTAGAGCTTTGCCTGTTGCTGCCCCACGCGAGGATCGCGCTTAGTGCGCTTAGCCTCCACGAGGCCCAGCGGCTTGCCGTCGTCGCCCCACAGCACGTAGTCGACGAAGCCTTCACCTTTCTCGTTCGGCATGCCGGTGACGGGGTATTCCCGGTCCTGCGGCTTGTCGAGCGGCCACCCCGCCTCTGCCAGAAGAAGATCGATGAAGGTGTCGCGGGTCGCCGCCTCGTCGTAATCGTGCGTATCGGCCCGGTGGCTGTTCTCGGCCTTGACCTGTGCGATCTGAGCGCGGAGAGTCGCGATCTCGTCCTCAAGTTTCACCCGTTCGGCTTCGCTGGCGAGGCGCTTGGCTTCCGCTTCATCGCGGGCTTTCACGGTATCGGCGAAGCGACGGGCGATCTCCTGAAGCTGGCCGAGCGTCCTGGCTTCGACAGCGGAGGTCTTAGGCAGCGCATCGGGCGAGAAGGTGATAGCCGGATCCGGTTTTGCGCCCTTAGCGTAGGTGTGAACGAGCCAGTAGGAGATATGAAACAGCTCGCGCAGGGCCGTGGCAGCTTTCGTGAACGGCACGGCTTGGCCGTCATGGACAGCTTTGTTGCCGAGATCCTTGATAATCCGCGCCTTAGTGACAAGCTTCTCGCCTACGAGGTTCTTAAAGCTGGCCTCGTGAATATGAGCCGAGAGCGTATGCTCAAAGGGATCCCTTAAGCTCGCCTCATGGCGGTAGAGCCATTTGACTAGTACCTCGAGGGAGAGGCGGGCATAGAAACAGGCAGCCCGAGGATCTGCATGGGCCAGGCTCTCTGCCCGCGCTGCATGCTCGTAGACCTCCGCAAACTCAGGCGACAATAAGCCGAATTGGCTCACGGCTCGGCTCCATTGCCAAGCTGCTGCTCAAGGGCTTCTCGAACAAGGCCGATGATGTAGGGTAGATCTTCCAATCTGCTGTATCTCACCTCTACGTCACCATTGCCCCACCGGCCGAGATTCCTCACATCGCGGCACATGCCGCGCGGGTCGCTGATATCGGACGGACTGATGTTGATCGACAGGATGAGTTGCTTGGCCTGTGGGATCACGTCGACGAAGTTCGTCTCTGCCTTGTAAGCCACATAGAGCTTCAGGAATTCCTCCGTGACGCAGAGATCAAGCGCCTTAACCTCCTTCCGGAAAGCTTCGAACAGCTCTCGCATCGGAGAATGCTGGAGATGCGGGTGATCGTCGATTGCGTAGGCGGTCGTTCTGTTCGACTGCGGTTGGTATGCGACTAGGATATCGCTCGGTAGTGAGGGCGAGGCCCAAACGTCGATAGCCTGCTCGGCGAGCCGCTCCGCACGACCCTTGATGGCCTCTTCGTTCCAGATCTCCAGGGATCCAAGGCCAGCATTCACCTTCAGCGGGCTGTGCTTGAACCCGCCCTCCATGTCGCGCTTCTGCTTGAATGAACGGTCGCTGTATTCAGCATTGTAGCCTGTCAGCGTGAGGTTGCCGAGAGTGTGAAGGTAGGTCTGGTGAATACGCTCCCATTCGCTTCCAAGGTCGCCCTTCCACGCATCGGACAGATCCTCGTTCTGCGGCATGATATGCTCGATCGTGTAGTCCTGAACCTGCACCCGCTCTTTTCGCCCAAAATTTTCGAAGCGGCGGAGCCAGTAGCTCCTGCTGCGGAAATTGTAGAGATCGCGCACCTGCATCGCGCCCTTGAACTCGGTATCGCCTGGGAACCGACGGTAGGACGGTAACAGCAGGAAGTGGGCCTTGATGCTTTCGAGATATCGATCCTTCTTGAGCGCCTTCGTGAAGGTCGCGAAAGTCTTGTTCATGGAATTGGTCGGAATCGCGCATATGGCGCGGCGGAATACATAAGCCTCGACCAGTCGGATCGCCTGCAGAAACTCATCTTTCATCAGCTGGAACTCGCTGAAGTCCTGATAAAGCTCAAGCAGGAACGGGTAGGCGACATCGACCTTGAGCTCTCGGAGATCATGGAAAGCTTTGCCGAGCTCCGGGTCCTTTTCTGCGCCCAGAGCCATTGCGCAGTAATAGCGGGCAAAATCCCGGATTTCCTTCACAAGCGCCTCGACACCAGCACCAGCGACTTTAGGGGACTGGGCGTGGTCCTTGAACGCCTCATACACATCATCGATTCGCGGAATGTCACCGGTCTTGACGGTTAGGTAATGGCGCATGAAGCCGTCGAAATGCGTGTTGTAGCCCTCTTGACCGAAGGATGCCTCCATTGGCCGCCAGAACTGCTCATACAGGCGCGTCTGCAGGTTGGGCTCCAGCCCCATCAGAATGAAGTTCCGAATGAGGTCCGCTTGGCTCAGCTCTCGGCCAGTGGAGTTCATGCTTTCGAAGATGAGCTGCGGATTGTCCTGGTCGCGGCTGAGCGCGATATCGACAACGACGAGCTTTGATAGCCCCTTGCAGATCGGCTCCAGCTTCCCGCGTTGCTCCGCGATCAGGCTCTTGAAGAGTTCGTAGTTCCGCATCACCCGCAGCGAATGTTCGGCGGGCCGCTCCTCCTGACTGATGATGGAGGTGAGCGTCTTCTTGTCGTTTTGCGAAAGGAGCAGCTTGTAATGGCGCTCCCCGGATTCTTCTGGATTGAGCAGGTAATAGTTTCGCAGCTTGCGAGCCGAGAAGCCATCGACCGGCTCATTGTCACCTAACGCCTCTGCAAGGGCCGCGAGCAGGATCGTGGATGTGGTAAGGCGCTGCTGGCCGTCGATGACTAGCAGCGGGGCCTGATGAGTCACCTGCGATAGGCCATCCTCGATATAGACGATGGAGCCGATGAAATGCACATGGACGGCATCGTTGCTGCCTGCACGTACGATGTCGTCCCAGAGCTGGCGGCATTCCCGCTCGGTCCAGGAATAGGTGCGCTGATAGATCGGAATGACGAATTGCGGCGATTTCTTCAGAAATGCGAGCAGTTTTGCTTCTGTAGCCTTCATTTCGCCCCTCAATACCGTGCCGGGTGTAGGCCCGGCGCAATCCCGCATGTGCGCTGCGGTTCATTCTCTAAAACAGGCTATTTCGCAACCTGGAGTTTGTCGAGATCCTTCGGTGTCAGCCCTTTGACGAGCTTGGGGAAATGCGCCTCGAAGGCGGCTCGCACCGTTTCCCAGATGACGGGATCGTGCGGGTGCTTCCACTTTACCGTGTTGAGAACGCGGTAGCCCGCCTGCTTCAATTCCTCAGCCAGGGCCTTTTCCATGGCGCCGACGAGATCGCGCAGGGGCAGATGCTTTTCCATCAACGCAGCGCGATCTAGCCCGGGTGCATGCTCAACCTCCGGATAGATCGGCCCATGGGCCACGAGATGGAAGGCCGTGCAGTCCTCGGGCTCAAGGCCCTCCTTGCGCAGATGCTGGCGAAGCGCGTTCTGAGTTTTGGCGGAGCCCAGATGCTGCCCCATGCGCGTATAGGCGGCGCTGGCATGGGGGCTCGAATTGTCGCCGGTGCGCCCGACGTAAAGCATCTCACCTTTTGGCGTCTCCACGCGCCAGACATAGAGCCAGAACCCGCGCTTCAGCATGGAGCCGGGGACCGTCACAACATGTGTGACTGCCGACATGCTCAAAGCTCGCCACGGAAGGCGCGGTGTTGGAGAGAGGCGAAGAGGGCATCGAGCTGCTGCAAATGTGTATGGTGGTGCACGCTAAGCGCACTTAACTTCGAGACACGTTTTGCAAACTGCTGTTGCAGAGCGAGGGGCGGGATTGGAATCCTGATAGAGCAAAGCTCTTTGGCATTGATATTTGCCATGCCGATAATGCTTTTACACATTCCTTGTAGCGTTGCCTTACCATACGAGGAATTGAGAAACGCTGAAATATATTCTGGATCAGCCTTTTGGTTCGTGCGCAGGCGAACCAAGTATCCCGCGAATGCATAAGGCTTTGACCCGCGGAAGACTGCGGTTTTCCCGACGAGTTCGGGACTATTTGTCCGATTGAACAGTATGTCGCCATCGCGAACTGTATATTTCTCAAATTCCTTTGGAGAAAGAGTAATATATTTCAGATCTGAGAGATTCATCTCACCAGAGTACGTGATGTTCCCCATCCTAAGGATAGGGAATTCTCCGATTTCGCCTGCTTTTGCACTTGTCCCATACTGTGTAGAATCAGCCAAATCACTGATGGTTTTTATGGGCCAACCTTTAGGGTTAGTGCTGGGATCGCCAAATAAGTCCATGAAAAATGACGAGCGAAGCTCTTGTAGCTTCCTCATTGTTTCCTTCCGCTTGCGGCGTAGCGCATCGGCTTGATCGAGAAGCGCCGCAATCCGTCGCTGCTCAACGATAGGAGGCAACGGGAGCTCATACTTGGCTAGGTCTTGGCCGGTGAAGTGCTTGATCGTGGCTCCGGTATAATAGTCTTCCAGACCACCCGTGAAATAGTCGTACATGAGGCGGTGGACTAAAAAGCGACTGTCTAACTTATCGCCGACACGTACTCGATGAATTGCTTTTTGGAAAATTATGTCATTGTCGTCCATGTCCCATATGGCGGCGCGTCCGGCCTCGCCGCCCTCACAGATCAATACATCCCCTCGCCGGAGACGGTATTTTTCAACCTCGTGCTCCTCAACCCGGATTTCTTGTAGGTCGGTTAGTTCAACCTCAAACCACTTGATGTTCGGATTGCGTAAATAACGGCGTGGAAGGCCAGTGTTCTTCGCCTTGTCAAGCATTTTGCCAAGCCGATGCTCTGCTACATCGCCGAGGCGGACGCGCGGCCACGAGGATGGCGATCCCATATTCTGTCCATTTGCGGTAAGCTGTAGAGATTGATGGACGGGAACATTCATCCTACCATCTCCTCCAGCTTTGCCAGCCCTTCGGCGATCTCAGATTCAAGCTGCCTCAGCTCGCGAATGATGTCCGTAGGCGCTTCGTGCTTTACCTCCTCGTGCTCGACTTCCTTGTAGCGGTTGAGAGAGAGATCATAGGCGCCGTCCTTGGCGATGGCGGCCTTTGGCACGCAGAAGCTCTGGGCCGTGCGCGGGCGTTCGCGCTCCGCGCCGTTGCGCTCCTGCCAGCGCATCACCACGTCGGGCAGGTTGTTCCTGGCATGCTCGTCTTCCGTCAGTGGTGTTCCCGGCGAGGGGCCGAGCTTTTCTTCCGACAGGAGCGGCTGGCGCTTGTCGTCGAGGGACCAGCCATCGGCTGCCACGTCGTAAAACCACACGTGATCCGTGCCGCCGACGCCGGTCTTGGTGAAGAGCAGGATGGCGGTGGAGACGCCCGCATAGGGGCGGAAGACGCCGGAGGGCAGCTTGATGACTGCATCGAGCTTGTGCTCCTCTACCACCATCTTGCGCAGCGCCTTGTGGGCCGTGGACGAGCCGAAGAGAACGCCGTCCGGCACAATCACCGCCGCGCGCCCGCCAGTCTTCATGAGACGCAGGAACAGGGCGAGGAAGAGCAGTTCGGTCTTCTTCGTCTTGACGATCCGCTGCAGGTCCTTCGCCGTCGATTCATAATCAAGCGAACCGGCAAAGGGCGGATTGGCGAGGATGAGGCTGTAGCGGCCCGCTTCACCCGCATTGTCCTCAGCCAGCGAATCCCGCGCCACGATGGCGGGGTTCTCGATGCCGTGCAGGATCATGTTCATCGAGCCGATGCGCAGCATGGTCGGGTCGAAGTCGAAGCCGTGGAAGGCGTCCTCGTGGAAATGCTTGCGCAGGGCTGGATCGCGGAAGATTTCCGGGTGATGCCCGCGCAGGTATTCGCCCGCCGCGACCAGGAAGCCGCATGTTCCGGCTGCGGGATCGCAGATCGTGTCCGTCGGTTTCGGCTCGGTCAGCTCCACCATGAGGTTGATGATGTGGCGCGGGGTGCGGAACTGGCCGTTCTGACCGGCGCTCGCGATCATGCCGAGCATGTATTCGTAGATGTCGCCCTTAGTGTCGCGGTCGTCCATCTTCACCGCGTCCAGCTTCTCGACCACCTTAGCGAGAAGGCCGGGGGAGGGGATGCCGAAACGGGCATCCTTCATGTGCTTGCCGACCGCCGAGTCCCGCCCGTTAAGATCGCGAATGAAGGGGAAGACATGCTCGTCCACTACCTTGAACATCTCGCGGGGCTCGAAGGTCTTGAACCGGGACCAGCGCAGGTCGTCATATGGCCGCCCCCCATCCTCACCACGTCCGTCCTTCCCCTCCGGAAAGATGCGGCGCTCCATGGGAATCTTGAGAGTGGCCGCCTTTCGCTCCTCCAGGGTGTGCAACTCGTCCAGCCGCTTGATGAAGAGCAGATACGTGATCTGCTCCATGACGGCGAGCGGGTTCGACAGACCCCCGGCCCAGAAGTCATCCCAGATCGTTTTGATTTGGTTCTTAATCTCACCCACGAGCATGAAGGCCCCACAAACTTCTTATTTTCCAGATTCTCTGGATTATGCCGAAGCATCAATAAGAGCTTCCTTAAACTCCTTTTGATTCACAACTATGATTGGGGTCTCTTGGGGGCGGTCAATAAATTCAGCGACATCAAGCCTAAGGCGCTTGTTGAAGTAGTAGAGCAGAGCGCAACGGACCGGCACTTTCAAATAGCCGTTTGGCATATTGAAATCCATCGCCACAGCCTTTCGTTGCCCTTCCGACAAGGCTGGATTCGGCTCTAGGACAACGTCGAAGAACGAGAACCACTTCTTATCTTCGTATGGCTGTGCGCCGGGGGCGCCTTCTTCCCTAATTCCGAGGCAACGTGAAAGGATGAAGTCTTTGAATTTGCTTTCAATATGACAGAAGGCTCGGGCATGCCAACGCAGGCCGTCGAATCCAAAGGCATGAGGAGTCACTTGCCGCCAAACAGGTTCAGTACGGCGTGGGCTCATAGATTGGTAGTGGATGGAAACGGAGCGATTTGCGTAGACGGCCTTGAGGAAGGTTTTCAGAATTTGCGGATCCACCCGACGTGCGAGATTGGGCAGCACGTCTATTTCCGGTGATTGGGCAATCCAGGTGTCCTGGAGCCCTATAATTCCGTCGGCAATTCCTTTCAGTTGAAGGAGATACCGATCCGCATTGGGCTTTAGGAAGCGTGGGGAAAACTCAGGAGAGGCTACGTAACGCTTTTCCGTCGCGTCATAGACAATGTTGGCCGCAGCGAGATCTCGATAAAGCTTAAGATCATTGGCGGCCTGAGGCACGGAGACCCCAAAGCGATCAATAATATCTGCCCGATTGATCCCGCCTTCCCAGAACAAACGAAACTCAATGAACTCAAGTCGTTGCTCGGTCCCCCATTTGATGCTGGGTGTGGAATCCTCGGGAGGGGGAGCATTGCCCATATCGCGGCCTCTTGACACGTATATTTTTTATATCCATATATAAACTATACCCATCGAGCCTCTTAGTCAAAGGCTGGTTGCAAAGTGGGGATATAAAGGAAAAGCCAGCTGTTGGCGCAGCTGGCTTTCCGGAGGGGCGGAGCCCCGCTAGGTCATTGTTTGACGCACAGATTCTAGCTGGCCCTCCATCACACGTCAATGAATCCGGAGCTCCAACGGATTCACCAATCGGCCCAAGGAGGGCCAAGACTATGTTTGAGATCTATCGGGCCAACGGCGGCGGCTACTTCTGGCGCCTAAAGGGAACTAACGGCGAAACTCTGTGCCATTCTGAAGTCTATACGACCAAGCAGGCGGCAGAAACCGGCATCGCCGCCGTGAAGCGCATAGCGCCGAATGCCCCTGTCTACGACCGGACTTGATAGAGAAAGGTCTCGCGGTCCAAAAGGCTGCGAGACCCGTTACTCTTCTGCGTGTTAACTCGCGTGTGAGGATCCTTTGAATCACACGGCTGCTTCCTCACCCCTGTGCATGGCTGCTGAGAGCTGTCCGGCTATAAGATCTGCAGCTCTGCGAAGGGGATCTGCATCAAGATGAGCGTATCGGGCCGTGGTCTGTGACTGGGTATGCCCCAGCAACTTACCTACAATTGGCAATCCGAGACTGGCTCCTGCTCCAACAGATGCAAATGTATGGCGAAGGTCATGGAGCCTAACGCCCTCTAATCCCGCCCGAAGCTGGATAGAAGCCCAAGGCTTTTTGAGGTCTGCACGGGGCTGATCCTTCTTCGCGCCTTCGATGACGTAGATGCTGTTCTTGGGAATGCCCCGGAGCACCTCAAGGGATGCACTGCTTAGCACCAGCGTCTTCCGGCCTGTCTTGCTGTCAGGCAGGAATGCTAAGCCTCGTTCAAGGTCGACCTCTTGCCAGCGTAAATGTAGAATTTCTCTCAGGCGGGCACCTGTGAAGAGGAGGAGCCGGAGCGCCGCTATGGCTGCTGGTTCCAGCTTGGTACGGCGGTTCTCGGGAGCTGCAAGGTGCTTCGCTTTCGGCTTAGTCTCATCAACTTGCCATGGAAGGCCAATGGTTTCGGCCTCGATGATGGCGGTCCCAAGCCTTCCAAGCTCTTCAGAAGTTAGGTACCGCTCCCGTCCTTGTTCTGGGTATTTGTCGATGCCCCTAACCGGGTTGTAGCCTTCGGGGACAACCCCTCGCTTGCCGAGGAAGGTGTAGAGGCTGCTGACGACAGACAGAGTCCGGTTGGCCTGAATAGGGCTGTCCTTCATCTTGGTATGGAGTTTCAGGAGGTCGGCCCGTGTGACTTTTTCTGCTGGACGGTTGCCGATCTCAGGGATGACATGCCGATTGAGAGCCGAGGCGTATTCCTCTGCCGTCCTCTCTTTCCGCTTCGGCTTGACGTGCTCCTTTAGATACAGGTCCATCGCATCCTTGATAATCATGGCTGCCTTCGCAGCAGCCACCTTAGCGGCTGGGTCTTCCCCTGCTGCAACGGCTCCGAGGATGATCTGAGCTTGGGCTCGGGCCTGATCAGGGGTGAGGTGGCCGTGACGGCCTACAGTCATGAAGCGTTTAGGGGCTACGCGGCCCAGCCCCTTGGGGCGGTATCGGACCAAATATGTCTTCTTGCCTGACGTCTCGACCCGGAGCCCGAAGCCGGAAATATCGCTATCCCATAGGATGTATCGGGATGATCCCGGCAGGGCTTGATCGACCGCGCGTTTGGTCAGGCGAATGGTAGTCTCAGGCATAACTAATCCGTTCGGAAGTCGGGTCTGGAATTGTGGTCACCAAGGGCGTTTGGTGACCACATGGTGACCACGCGGACGGGAAAGTCAACGAGAGGGCAGGGGGTGTCGGGAAATAAATATTTTTGTTTATCAGTAGCTTAGAGCGTTTGCGGGGAGTGGCGGGGAATGCTGGGAAATAGGAAAAAACCGATTGTGGATCTGGGGGTCCCCCGTTCGAGCCGGGGCGGCTGTACCATTTAAATCAAAGGCTTAGACCTCGCAGGTTCGAGGGACGCTTACTGAATTTCCGACCTAGTAAGCGAATAGTAAGCTATTCAAGACATCTCCTTCTACGATGCACTGGAATAACGGCATAGGCCGTGCGATCGCTCAGCTTCCGTGCGATGTGCCCCCTCACGGCTTTCAAAAAACAAACAGTTTCGGCTCCGAGAAGGATCTGAGCCATAATGTGGTAGGAACTCCATCCTACAGGCTCAACTGTCATGCTGCAGCGCAATCGTCTGAGGTGCAGCTGGCGCTAAGACATGGCTAATCATCTGTCGCTCTTAATCTACCTGCCGCATGCATCAATGGGTGCATAGCCCTATTGGGCAGGGCGGATGCGTAGTTTGATAGGACAGATATCACAGGCGGCCAATGCTCCTCAATCCAAGAGCGTGGAGGGTTCGGAACTACCTCTGAAATCCTCGTTCGGCCCCCGAAAGCAGAACCCACGTGGCAGTGCTCCATACAATCTTGGGGGAAAAGTCCTGGGCAGCCTTGGAACTTCTAGGTGAAACCTTCACTGTATTAGTTTCTCCGTTGAGGGGAATGTCATCGCTTTGGGGGAGAGCGAGTTGAACACCAGAAGTAATATTCTTGCAGATTTGGCCCGCGAGTGGCCAGCCCCCGCGAGGTGGTCCGGGGTTAATGTTAGTGCATGATGGGTCGTGGGGCTACGGTGGGTGTGGCCTGCGGAGCTGGTCTGGGTTGCGCAGCCGGCCATAGCACTACCTCGGGTGCGGGTGGCTTGTAGCCGAGCGATG
>NZ_JBFRGW010000012.1:0-109728 GCF_052115545.1 Microvirga sp. 2MCAF35 | reverse complement strand
GCGCACCTTTGGCTGGATGATGCGCTGGCGGCGTCTCGTTCGCGACTATGAGAAGCGCATCGACGTCTCAACCGCCATGATCCATGTCGCCATGGGCGGCATTCTGATCCGCCGGAATGCTCATCCGTGAGTTTCCAAACAGTCTCTTAACCGGACCAGCCTGCAAGCCGAGGATCTGAGACCGCTGGAATATACGCGGACACTCCCCCACAAGACCTTTCACTGAGACCGTTTTGGGACTTGGCTGGTGATTAATCGGCCCCATCAACGCTCCCGGAACCGGGTTATGGCACCGAGGCGATCATCTCCCGCAGGTGGTGGAGAACGAAGCTCTCCTCGTAAGGCTTCGCGACAAAGCGTCCGCCCTCCGGGAGTTCCGCCGCGCTTGGCCGGATCCCGCCGGAGACAACCAGGATGAGGATCTCAGGCCAGCGCTGGTGGGCGCAACTGACCAGATCAAGCCCGTTCAGGGGACCTGGCATCTCGATGTCGGTGAAGATCACCCGCACGTCGTCTCGCACTTCGAGTAAGGTCAAGGCCTCTTCGGCATTGCCGGTCTCAATCACTTCAAAGCCGGCTTCCTCCAGCACGTCGGACACGAAGAAGCGCAACAGCGGCTCATCCTCCACCAGGAGAATGACAGGACGGCCATGGGAACACTGAGCGATCATTGTACGGCAACGTACATTTCTGCTCCTGGTTGCAGCCCCTCCCCTAAAGAACGTAGGAGCATTTTGTACGGAACCGTACAAGTCGCCAGCCGTTGATGGCAAGATCCGGCGCCACCCGCTGCCCCGGAACAGCCAAGGGGCACGCTGATGATCGAGCAGGATCTTCTCAGCAGGGCAGAGATGGTACGAAGCCCGATGGCCCCCTCACCAGAGCCTAACGCCAGTCCGGCTCAACAAAGCGCCGATCCCGTGCAGTGCCCGTTGCAGCCGCACGCGGAGCTGTTGACGTCGCCTGTTCCTGAGCCCATGCGGAGGCTGATCGACGACAGGCTCATGGATGTTCAGCCCCCGCAATCCGTGAGCTACTGAGGGCAGCTGGAATGCGACCTGAAGGCAGGGAACGACCGGATGCGACGAAGCTTGGCGAGTTTCATTGCGACGAATAACGACGACAACCGCCTGCTAGGTGAGTTGCAGCATACCTAGGTCGGACTGGCCGATGTGGAACTGCGTCATGAGGTTGAACGCGAGAAGATCCTAGCTTGGCCTGGGCCGTTGGCGGATAAGGAACGCCAGTTCGCTGAGTGCGACCGCCGGTGCCGGTTGGCCCATGAGCCCTTCCACCACCACTTATCCGAGCTTCAGCGGCGGATCCTGTTATAGGCATCGGCCGGGCCTTGATCCCCAGCGGATTCCGCCTCTTGCTGCTGGCCCCTCATGAACATCTTTTCCGTCTGGCTTGAAGGACGATGTTCCCTGCGCCACCTTTGCTGGGATCAAGGTTCAACACTGGCGTGGCAGGTTTGGCTGCGCTTACTCATCTACTGCCACTTAATGTCTAAGTTATCTCAATCATCTGTTCGCAATCGGCTCTTGGCAGCTCTTCCGGCCGACGACTTCGCCCGGATCCGGAACCATCTTGATCCCGTCACCCTGAACCAGAGCGACGTGATCGTTCAGGCCAATGCACCCATTGAGCATGTCTACTTCCTCGAGGCCGGTGTGACCTCCATTGTCACCCGCACGGTGCGCGGGCGTCGGATTGAGATCGGACTGGTCGGACGGGACGGCTTCGCCGGGGTGCCGATCCTCCTGGGCGCTGACCGGACGCCGCATGAGACCTTCATGCAGGTGGGCGGCTCGGCCCTGCGCATGCGGGCTGAGGCCTTCCAAGAGGCTCTGGAGCAGAGCCCTGCCTTACAGAAGCTTCTGTTGCGCTTCGTCCAGGTATTCCATCTTCAGACGGCTCAGACAGCCGCCTGCAACGGGTCTCAGAAGGTGAGTCGGCGATTGGCACGTTGGCTGCTGATGTGCCACGACCGGCTGGATGGGGATGAACTGCCCCTGACGCATGAGTTCATTGCCGTCATGCTCGCCGTGCGCCGGCCCGGGGTGACAGAAGCCCTTCAGGAGCTCGAGACAGCAGAAATCATCCGGACCGAGCGCCGCAACATCGTCGTGCTTGATCGGCGCAAGCTCGAAGAGACCGCCGGAGATGCGTATGGGGTTCCAGAGGCCGAGTACGAACGGCTTATCGGCCCCTTCCGCTAGCGCTCACGCGGGTGCGTCAGGCCGATGTCGGATTTGCCGTTCTATCCCAGTCGGAGAAGGATGCTCTTCTCCATCTGCCCTTGACGATCCGCGAGTTTGCTGCCGATCAAGTGATTGCGCGCGAGGGTGGCCGCCCGTCCGAGTCCTGTCTCGTCATCAGCGGCATGGCGTTTCGCTTCAAGATGACCGAAGACGGCAAGCGCCAGATCATGTCCTTCCATATCGCCGGCGAGATCCCGGACCTCCAGAGCCTGCACCTGCGGAAGATGGACCATGGACTGAGTACGCTTACTCCCTGCAAGCTCGCCTTCATCTCCCATCGGAGCCTGCGTAATCTGTTCCAGCAGCACCCGCGCCTCTCCGAGGTGTTCTGGCGCGAAACGCTGATCGACGCGGCGATCTTCCGCGAATGGGTGGTCAATGTCGGGCGGCGTCCGGCGCTGGTCCGAATGGCGCATCTACTATGCGAGCTCTTCCTGCGCCACAAAGCTGTTGGGCTGGTGACGGATCACGCATTCGAGTTTCCAATCACCCAGAGCGAAATGGCCGGCGCCCTGGGGCTCTCGAACGTCCATGCGAACCGCACGCTGCAAGAGCTGCGGGCACGAGGGCTGATTGGCGAGCAGGGGCACCTCTTGAAAATCTTGGACTGGGAGGGGCTCAAGCAAGCGGGCGAGTTCGATCCTACCTACCTGCACAAGGAACCCGGCGACGAAGCCGCCTAAGGCTCGCCTGCCCTTACCTGATCATGGAGGCGGTCACTCAATCTCGCGTGGACCTCTCCTGAAATGGCTGCCACCTGACACTTCAGGATTCGGGATGAGACGCTCATACTCTGCTTCCGGCACGCCATAGCTGTCGCCAGCCGTCTCCTCCAACCGCTCGCGGTCCAGGATGGTAATGTTGGCACGCCGCGCCCTGATCATGCCGGTCCCTTCCAGCAGATGGATCGCTTCGGTGACGCCAGGGCGGCGGACCGCCAACATGAGGGACAGAAACTCATGCGTGAGCGCCAACTCGTTGCCCTCGACCCGGTCGTGGCACATGAGAAGCCAGCGGGCGAGTCGCTCACTCAGGACGCTATCGCCATTCGACATCGCGGTGGCAGCGGTCTGCACCGTCACCACATGGATGTAGCGCAGGAGGAGATCAAGCAGGGTCCGGCTTGCCTCCAGGGCTTGAGTCAGATGCGAGGTGGCAATGCGGTAGCCCTCCCCCTCCATCTGGAAGAAACTCTGGTGAGGCGTGCGGTCGACGCCCAGGATGACGGACGGGCCAACGAGCCCTTCCCAGCCAACGATGGCGATCTCGACCGGACGGTAGTCGGAGTTGAGAGCCACCACCGAGGCTACCCCGCTCTCGGCAAAGTAGACGTACTCGATGGGCTGGTTGGGCTCGATCAGGACCTTGCCCTTGGGCAGCGCAACTGGTTCCAGGTACGGCCCGACCAGCGCAAAGTCCTCCGGGGCCAAGGCCCGGAGCAGTTGATTGCGCAGGGAGGACTGATCGGGTTGAACCACGGCTGCCACACAGGAACGGGGCGGAAGGTCATTGGTCCCTCGGCTGCTATTGCCCCACTGATCGGTCAAGCAGTTGGGAATGCCCTAAGCGGGGATAGGGAGTGCAGTCACGCGAATAAGCGCCTCTGGCGCCTCTCTGTACGGTTTCATACGATGGCTGCCGAACGTCCTCACCGGGTCATAAGCAGAAATCCGCCGCCCATTCTGAATGTCCGCTTAGCTCTGCAACTCGAGAATTCGTGGGTTCGCTTCGCCATAGCGCATATTCACCGGAACGGCTCTAGCATTGCCGGCATGGCTCCGCCACGAGCCACTTGAAAGCACCCTCGTTTCGGAGCTGTGCCATTGGTTTATCTCTGTGTATTGGCTCTCACGGGAGGGCACTTCAATGAAACTTTGGCTTGGGAAGTATATATGGCTCGAGAAGGCGTGCAGAAATTAGACCGGGCAGCGGTTAAAGCCCTCTCGGGATATGCCGAAGGGCGGCTGAGAGAAAGCCTTTCTCAGCTTGGGAACGCGCCAACCATCTCAGTCCGGACCAGGGAAGGGGTCGTGAAACGCCTCACTCCCAAGAACGTCACAACCTATTCAACCCCCGAAAAGCTCCCATTCCTAATCTATACGGAAATTGAGAGCTTAGGCGATCGAATTCGCCTCTATCTCTTCACGGCAAGATACCGGGAGCTCATCAACTCTGGACCCCGCGAAATGTCGATGGCATGGCAGATGCACAGCCACAGCCACAGCCTGCGGCAAGGCGAACTCTACATCATTCAGGAGCGAGGCGTTGAACTGATCAGGTTCCTGCACGACGTTGCATCGGGTCTGGGCGTCACCACGGTGGACCGATCGAACAGCTTTCGGAAGGCATTCAAGAAGCGGTTCGATCGGAGACTTCGCGAGCGGCACCGCCTTGTTTATGCCCATGAGCGGCCATCGCTCACTTCACGGGTCATCGCCACAGGAAGGAAACGTAGTCGCCGCCGATAGGCGTTCAACCCGTTGCATGGCTTACGTCATTCACTGACTCACATGGCGGGCTGCCAAAGCAATCTCGATCAGCCGCCTCAGCATTCTGAGCGATCCTCCTGGCCAAACGTCGAGAATGGCTTGCCTCTCGACTCCATCGAGAGGGGCGAGCCAGCGCGGGTCCAATCCCTGCTCGGCCAGCATGTCGATCATGATCTGACGGCTCAGCGTCGGCAGGTCCTCCGGCCGCGGCTCGGGAAAGTTGATGACCCGACAACGGTCACGCAATGGAGGCGAAACGCCATCGAGCGAATTGGCCGTCATCAGCCAGGAAACATGGGAGATGTTGCAGGGCGCCTGAACGTAAGGGTCATGATAGCCGCACGCCGTCTCCCGCTCGAGGAACGAGAGTAAGGCGTCATGGACGTTTCCATTGTACCGGGAGCTCCTGACTTTCTCGATCTCGTCCAGAACAATACCGGGCCTTGCATTCTTGTACCGGCTGATTAGCGCAACAGGCAGCGACGGCTCCCCTGTGCTCCAACGTCGAGGCGTCCCGGCAAACGTGCCATCCGACAGACCGCCGCAAGAAATGACGTCGTGCGGCATGCCAATTGATATCAAAACCCTTGTGGGCAAACCGCGACTTCCCGGACTCGGGCGAGCCGATCAGGATCGTTGGGCGGAGTTGGACATAGGGCTGGACCGCGACGTCCGAGAGAATGCGATCGATCACAGCTCCCGCATAGGGAAACTCAGACCTTAGAGCCGCTCGTGCGGTAGCCAGGTTCGGCATCGGCACAAGCAGAAGCGACTTCCCGAGAAGCTCCTTGTAGCGCTCGACGACTTTCTTACCTTCTTCGGTATTCCGGTTGCCGATCTGCTGAAACACGACCGCCTCTTCCAGAGACCGAGCGATGACGTCCGGTGCCGTTGCCATCGTGATCGCGTCCTGCGCCAACGCCAGTGCGGCCTGGTGATCGTACATGTGAGCCTGATAGATCCGGCATCGCAGCTGCCACGACTTGACTTCGGATGGGAGATTGTCCGAGGCGGCGGCAAACGCGCTTGCCAGTTCCCGGACATCCTCAATGCCGGCATTGCCCACGAGACGCTCCAGGGCTTGGACTACGCGCGCCTTGGCCGTATAGCCCGGCTTTCCCCGCATCTGCGGCAGCAGCTGTTGGGCAAAACATTGCATGTCCTGCTGCATGCTGTCGGCGAAGAACGGCATTCCATTGAGGAGCTGCTCTGCCGATGGCAGATAACGCCCCTCCAGGGCGGCGCGGGACCGCCGCTCGAAGTGACAGCGGTCTGCCTCATTCCAGCACCTCTTGAACCTGGGCGACGACATACGGCGTCACGCGCAGTCAGGATGTGGGTGCAACGGACAGCGGCCGTCCGAGGCGGTACCACCGGGAGATGGTCCGAGCCCATCCCTGTTCTTCGTTCAGCACCCATAAGTCCGAAGTCATGACTGGCTGACCCATTCCCGTCAGGTGCGGGTGGCCGAAGGCGTGGCCCACCAAGCAGAAGGCCGGACGACGCTCGCGGCTCTAACCTTCGAGAAAGAGAGCATCGGCAAGGTCGGCCTCGGTTGGGCCACGTCCGTCCCGGATGCTCGTCAGATCGACGGCGAGCCGTTGAAGCCGTTCGATTTCGAGCGTGGCATCCGACAGGTTCAAGGGTCTGGCCGTGGTGATCGTGAACATGGGTTCCTCAGAAGTTGTGACGAGCTGTATCCAATTGTGTCGAGTGCATTGGCGGGAGCGAAAGGTCGGTCGGAAGCGCGCCTTCGGGAAAGACAATGGGGAATTGGGAGCAGCGAAGGACGCGTCTCACTCCGATTTTGGCCCGGGGACCGAGCTATCGTCAGGGAAATGGATCGAAGGTGCCTCGCCATTGGTGCGCAGAACGGCCTCGGCGAGCCTGATGGCGGCATCCTGCTGTTGTTTGGTCAGGGCGAAGCGGTTTGCATCATCCCGGACATCGAGATCGAGCGGGTCGAGGCCGGGAACTCCCGGATGGATGACGGACAGCGCCGGCACAGATCCCGGCTTGAGGCCCTGCCGGGACAGGATGTCGGTGTAATCCTTGGCCCTCAGGCTCGATGGCCAGCCAACAGGAAGGATCGAGGCCTTAGGTAAGAGCTCGTTGGACGCACGCGCTTCCGCCCCAATCTCGTTCAGATCATGAATGAGCCGATCGATCTCGTGCGCGTTGTCGCGCATCGGAAGAAGGATTCGCGCCCGTGTGCCCGAGGCGTAGGCAAGAATCTTCCTGACGGGCTGAGCAGGGTTGTCGATAAGGATGTGCGAGTGCGCGGCACCACGAGACAAGCTTGCGTCAAGAACGGCTTCGACCGCTTTCATGCCCCCGCTCTGCGTCCAGACGACAGCGAACCGAAGCGCATTGATCCTACTGAGAAGTGGTGGAATGCCAGCGGGCACGAGCTGGACGTGAACCGGGGAAAAAGCCTAGCTCGCGGAGGCCTGCGGCCAGAAGAATGCTCGAGACTGTACGGGCGCTCCCACCCTTGGACCCAGCGAACAGAAGAAATGCGGTCTCATCGCGGGCTCATGGATGAGCTCTGTACCGAGTCCTCGAACTAAGGGCGGTCCAACTTAAAAATGGTTCGACCGCAATGCTGGTGCGACCGAACCTATGTATTCTGAACAATGCGTAACTTATTGCCAGAACTGGCTTTGGCGAAGTCCTTCGCATCAGTGACGAGATTCAGCGTTTAATGCGAAGGATTTCTGATTATTTCTGACGGTACCCAACAAATTAAGAAAATCACACGTCCAGGTTAGCCACCGAGAGCGCGTTCTCCTGGATGAACTCGCGGCGGGGTTCCACCACGTCGCCCATGAGCTTGACGAAGAGATCGTCGGCGTCGGTCGTATCCTTCACCTTCACCTGCAGCAGCGAGCGCACGTCGGCGTCGAGGGTCGTCTCCCAGAGCTGCTGGGCCGTCATCTCGCCGAGACCCTTGTAGCGCTGGAGCTGCAGCCCCTTGCGTCCGGCTGCAAGCACCGCGTTGAAGAGCGAAAGCGGACCGTCGATCTGCATCTCGTCGTTCTTGCGCACGAGCTTCGCAGGCTTCGCATAGACGTCCTGCAGAGTCGTGGCGCGCTCGTCGAGCTTCTTGGCTTCCTGGCTGGCAATCAGGGCCTGGTCGAGCGTCGCGGTCTGCGTCACGCCGCGCACGGTGCGCGAGAAGATGTAACCGCCCTCGCGGACCTCGCCGGTCCAGCCGCGCTCGAGCTCTTCCGATATCGCATCGAGACGCTGGGCGATATAGGCTGCAGCGGCGGGGCCGCGATCAGGGTCGTCCACCACGTCGGGACGCAGTGCCCCGGCAATCGCCGCCTGCTCCACCGCCTTGCGGTTATAGCGTGTGTGCAGGCTGTTGAGCACCTGCCGCACGAGGCGAGCCTCGTCGATCAGCCCCTTGAGCTGGTCGCCTTGGAACTCCACGCCGGTTTCGAGGCGCAAGGCCGCCGATTCGATGCCGGCATCGATGAGGAAATCCTCAAGCGCGCGCTCGTCCTTCAGGTAGATCGCCTGCTTGCCGCGGGTCGCCTTATAGAGCGGCGGCTGCGCGATATAGAGATACCCGCGGTCGATCAGCTCCGGCATCTGACGGAAGAAGAACGTGAGCAGCAGGGTGCGGATGTGCGAGCCGTCCACGTCCGCGTCGGTCATGATGATGATGCGGTGATAGCGCAGCTTGTCGAGGTTGAACTCCTCGCGGCCGATGCCGGTGCCAAGCGCGGTGATCAGCGTGCCGATTTCCTGCGACGACAGCATCTTGTCGAAGCGCGCACGCTCGACATTGAGGATTTTTCCGCGCAGCGGCAGCACGGCCTGGAAGGCGCGGTTGCGGCCCTGCTTGGCGGAGCCGCCGGCCGAGTCGCCCTCGACGAGCAGCAATTCGCATTTCGACGGATCGCGCTCCTGGCAATCGGCGAGCTTGCCGGGAAGCGACGCGATGTCGAGCGCGCCTTTCCGGCGGGTGAGTTCGCGCGCCTTGCGGGCGGCCTCGCGGGCGGCGGCGGCTTCCACCACCTTGCCGACGAGCGTGCGGGCTTCCTGCGGATGCTCTTCGAGCCAGTTGTTGAGCGCCTCGTTCATGACGTTCTCGACGGCAGGACGCACTTCGGAGGAAACGAGCTTGTCCTTCGTCTGAGACGAGAACTTCGGGTCCGGCACTTTTACGGAGACGACGGCTGTCAGGCCCTCCCGGCAATCGTCGCCGGTTAGAGAAACCTTTTCCTTCTTCGTGAGTCCTGATGAATCTGCGTAGCCGTTGACCTGACGGGTCAACGCCGCGCGGAAGCCCGCGAGGTGCGTGCCGCCATCGCGCTGCGGGATGTTATTGGTGAAGCAGAGCACGTTCTCGTGGTACGAGTCGTTCCACCACAAGGCCACCTCGACGCCGATGCCGTCCTTCTCGGAGCGGATGAGGATCGGCTGCTGGATCAGCGGCGTCTTGGCACGGTCGAGATAACGCACGAAGGCCTCGACGCCGCCCTCGTACATCAGCTCCTCGCGCTTGTGCTCCGCGTGGCGTTTGTCGGTGAGGATGATGCGTACGCCGGAGTTCAGGAACGCGAGCTCGCGCAGGCGATGCTCCAAGGTGCTATAATCGTACTCCACCATGGTGAAGGTTTCCGTGGAGGCCAGGAAGGTCACTTCCGTTCCGCGCTTACCTTCGGCGTCGCCGACAACGGCCAGAGGCGCAACCGCATTGCCGTGCCGGAATTCGATCTCATGGGCCTTGTTGTTGCGGTAGATGCGCAGCTTGAGCCAACTTGAGAGCGCGTTCACCACGGAGACACCGACCCCGTGCAGGCCGCCGGAAACCTTGTAGGAGTTCTGGTCGAACTTACCGCCTGCGTGCAGCTGGGTCATGATGACCTCGGCCGCCGAGATGCCTTCGCCCTGGTGGATGTCGGTGGGGATGCCGCGGCCGTTGTCGGTAACGGTCACCGAGCCGTCCGCATTGAGGGTGACGGTGACTTCCGTTGCGTGGCCGGCGAGAGCCTCGTCGATGGCGTTGTCCACCACCTCGTAGACCATGTGGTGGAGGCCCGAGCCGTCATCGGTATCGCCGATATACATGCCCGGCCGCTTGCGTACCGCATCAAGGCCCTTGAGGACCTTGATCGATTCCGCGCCGTAAGCGTCGGCATTCACGTTGATAGCAGGTTCGGCCATTTGGGATCCTTCAGGACGCGCGAAAAAGGACAGGCACGCCAGAGTTTTGATTCGTCAGATCAGATATTTAGTGACGAATCGTTGAAATTTCACCCCCGCGTGTATATGCGCGCGTGAAAAGGCACGGAAAATCCACGAAAAACTGCCGAATCAGGCTGCAGAGGAGGCGGTGCTTTGCCTCAGTCGCCCTAGGCGATCAACGTGCCGCAACGGCAGCTGCGGCACCGGCCAGGAGGGTGCCGGTCGTGCGATTGAGGATCCGGATTGCCTTCGGGGTCGTGAAAAGCTGCCGCGCGCGGGCGGCGAGCACGATGTAGCCGGCAAAAACCACGCACAGCACGCTTAAGGTCGCCGCCACCAGTTCCGCATAGCCCAACACCGTGATCCGGGTGAGATCGAGAATCGTGGGCAGGAGGGCGAGGTAGAAGACGATGGTCTTCGGGTTGCCCAGGGTGAGGGCGAGCCCTCCGAGAAGAAGCTTGGCCGGATGCTCCCGCCTCGCGTCGGCCTTCACGTCCTTGGCGAGCGCGGGCGCGGTCCAAATCCTGTAGGCGATGTAGAGCAGATAGGCGGCGCCGGCATATTTGATGACCAGGAATACCTCGTGGAACGCCTGGGCGAGGGCCGCCAGGCCGAGGATGGCGAAGGTCAGCCAGACCACGTCTCCCAGCGCCACGCCGATGCTGAACGCCACCGCCTCCTTCGGCCCGCGGCCGAGAACCCTCCCGACGATGGCGGCGATGCCCGGTCCCGGCGAGGCGGCGGCGATGAACAGGGCAGAGGAGAAGAGCAGCAGGCCGGCGGGATCCATCGTTTCGAACCTGGAGAGACAATGTTGCCCTCACCATAAGGCCAAAGGGCCTTCTGGACCATCAAGGAATTGTGATGGGTTCGATCACCCCGGGCGACACCTGCAGCAGGTCGGCCTGGCCCCACAGCTCGGCGAAGAGCCCCGGATCCGCGCCGGTCATCCAAACCTGTCCGCCCAGGGATTCGAGGGCGTCGTAGAGTCCGGCCCGGCGGCGGGGATCGAGATGGGCCGCCACCTCGTCGAGGAGCACGAAGGGGGCGATGCCGCTCATGCTGGCGACGAGCCGGGCATGGGCGAGCACGAGGCCGATCAGCAGCGCCTTCTGCTCGCCCGTAGAGGCCGTGTTGGCCAGGATGTCCTTCGGGCCGTGACGCACGAGAAGATCGGAGGCCTGAGGGCCGACGAGGGTACGCCCCGCCGCCCGGTCGCGGGAGCGGGAATCGCGCAGGATCGCGCGGTAGCGGTCCTCGGCATCGACGGCGGGCAGGGTGGCAATGAGCGTGTCGAGATCGCCTTCCAGGCCCATCGTGGCGAAGGGAAAGGGCGATTCCTCCTCCCGGGTTTCGAGAATGAGGCTTGCCAGCCGCTCCACGGTTTCGCGACGAGCGGCGGCGACCGCGATGGCGAGTTCCGCTACCTCCCGTTCGAGCGCGTCGAGCCAGAGCCGGTCGTCGGGATTTTCGTCAAGCACGCGGTTGCGCGAGCGTAGCGCCCGCTCCAGCGCATTCACCCGCGAGCCATGTTCCGCATCGACCGCGAGCACGAGCCGGTCGAGAAAGCGCCGCCGGTCGCCGGCGGGGCCACGGAACAGGGCGTCGAGATCCGGTGTGAGCCAGACAACGCGCAGGAATTCCGCGAAGGCCGTGGGCGAGGAGGCGGCCATGCCGTCGATGCGGCAGATGCGCGAGGCGCGGGAGCCTTCGCCTTGATGCTCGATGCCGGTGCCGAGGCGGTGCTCGCCGTAAGGGGCGTCGAGGGTCACGGAAACGGCAAAGGAGCCCGGCCCGTCATGGCGCGCCATCTCGCCCAGTTCCGCGCGCCTCAAGCCTCGACCGGGCATGAACAGGGAGATCGCCTCCAGCACATTGGTCTTGCCGGCCCCATTCTCACCCACCAGTGCCACCAGCGGGCGTGAGACGGTGAGGTCCAGGCTCGCATAGGTGCGGAAGTCCTGGAGAATCAAGCGGACGATTCGGGAAGCAGCAACGGGAGAGGAGGACATGCGCCCCCTTCATTCAGGAGCGGACGCGAAAGATCAAGCGTTGGCACGGCCAAAGCGGTTTTGGAGCGCTCTGGACAGTCCTTCTACTCGTTCTCAGTCCCTCTCCTACCTCATCCTGAGGAGCAGCGCAGCTGCGTCTCGAAGGAGGTTCCAGCGTGCACGGGGAAACGCCCTCGTCCTTCGAGACGGTCACTGGCGTGACCTCCTCAGGATGAGGGCTCAGGTCAATGCTCGTTTAGAAGCCAGACCTTCAGGATGAGGTGAAAGGGTGAAAAAATCACCGGCACGAGGCCAGTGATGACGCGGAGATTGATTGTCAGGGCAGCCTACACCCGCATCGGCATCAGGACGTAGAGCGCGGACGCACCCTCGCGGTCCTGGACGATGGTGGGCGAGCCGGGATCGGCGAGCTTGAACAGGGCTGTGTCGCCGTCGAGCTGGGACGTGATGTCGAGGAGATAGCGGGCGTTGAAGCCGATATCGATCGGCGCGGCATCGTAATCGACCTCGATCTCTTCCGTGGCGCTGCCCGAATCCGGGTTGTTGACGGTGAGCGTCAGGCGCCCCTCGCCCAGCGCGAGCTTCACCGCGCGACCGCGTTCGGACGAGATGGTGGAGACGCGATCAACGGCCTTGGAGAAATCGGCGCGCTCGACCACGAGAACCTTGTCGTTCCCGGCCGGGATAACGCGCTGATAATCGGGGAAGGTGCCGTCGATGAGCTTGGAGGTCAGCACCACGCCGTCGAAGGTCAGGCGCACCTTGGCGGAGGACAGTTCGACGGTGACGTTCTCAGAGCCGTCTTCCACGAGCTTGACAATCTCGGCCACGGCCTTGCGTGGCACGATCACGCCGGGCATGCCTTCCGACCCCGTGGGCGCCGGAATTTCGACCCGGGCGAGACGGTGCCCGTCGGTGGCGACCGCGCGCATGACGATGGAGCCGCCCGCGTCGATGGTGTGCAGGTAGATGCCATTGAGGTAGTAACGCGTCTCTTCCGTCGAGATCGCGAACTGCGTCTTCTCGATGAGGCGCTTGAGATCGCTTGCAGACAGCGTGAAGCGGTGCGGCAGGTCGCCGGCGGCGAGATCCGGGAAGTCGCTCTCCGGCAGGGCCTGCAGCATGAAGCGCGACCGGCCGGAGCGGATCTGCATCTGGCCCATATCGGGCGTCATCTCGAGCGACACCTGGGCGCCGTCGGAGAGCTTGCGAACGATGTCGTAGATCATGTAGGCCGGAACGGTGGTCGAACCGGCGTCCGTGATCTCGGCCGGGATCGTCTCCGTCACCTCGATGTCGAGGTCCGTAGCCTTGAGGCGAAGCGATCCTTCGTCCGCACGCAGCAGGACGTTCGAGAGGATCGGAATGGTGTTGCGGCGCTCGACGACGCGGTGCACATGCCCCAGCGCCTTCAGCAGAGCGGCGCGCTCAACGGTAACTCTCATAACCCAGCACCCGATTTCGGTGAAATTCTTGGCCCGATCCCACCAAGGACGAGCCTTTGGTGGGACAAGCAGGGCAGCAATGTTGGCTTTTGTCGCCTGAGAAAGCAAGGCCGGGGGATCCCCGGCCCTATCGCCTGTGGCGGTCAATCCTTAAGGCTTACTCCTGCAGCATCCGCTTGAGGAGCTCGACCTCGTCGGAGAGGGCGTGATCTTCCCCCAGAGCTTTCTCGATCTTGCGCACCGCATGGAGCACCGTGGTGTGATCGCGTCCGCCGAAGCGGCGACCGATCTCGGGCAGGGAACGCAGGGTGAGCACCTTGGACAGATACATGGCGATCTGGCGCGGGCGCACCACGGCGGCGGTGCGGCGCTCGGACAGGATGTCGGAGCGGGAGACGTTGTAGCGGGAGGCCACCAGCTTCTGGATGTCCTCGATCTTGACCCGCTTTGGCTCGCGGTTGCGCACGAGATCGCGGATCGCCGTCTCGGCGGTTTCCAGCGTGATGGAGGAGCCGGTCAGCGTCGCATGGGCGAGCAGACGGTTCACGGCACCCTCGAGATCGCGTCCGTTGGCGGTAATCGCGCGCGCCACATAGGCGATCACGTTCGGGCCCACCTCGAAGGTGGGGTGAATGGTCTTCAGGGCTTCGACGCGAGTGGTGAGGATCGAGGTGCGCAGAGCCTCGTCGAGGGCGCTGACCTCGACCACGAGACCTCCGGCGAGACGCGACCGCACGCGCTCGTCCAGGTTCTCCAGATCCGCCGGCGGACGGTCGGCGGCGATCACGATCTGGCGGCCCGCATCGATGAGGGCGTTCAGGGTGTGGCCGAATTCCTGCTGGATCTGCTTGCCTTGGATGAACTGCACGTCGTCGATGATGAGCAGGTCGATGCCTCGAAGACGCTCCTTGAAGGCCAGTGAGGTCTGGGCCTTCAGGGAGGCCACGAAGCCGTACATGAAACGGTCGGCGGTCAGATAGATGACGCGGCGGCCTTGCGCGCGCACCTCATGGCCGATGGCATGGAGAAGATGGGTCTTGCCGAGGCCGACGCCCGCATGGAGATAGAGCGGGTTGTAGATCGCCTGGCCGTTCTGTGCATGGGCGACCCGGTCCGCGGCCGCATGGGCGAGCGCGTTGGAGCGGCCGACGATGAAGCTTTCGAAGGTGAGGCGGGAATCGAGCGGCGCGCCGCCGAGATCGCTGCTTTCGCCGCGTTCCTCCTGGGGAGCCGCGATGGACGGGGCCTTGAAGTCTCCCGAGGTGCTCGGGAGCGCCATGGAGGCGGCTGGCGCCGGACGAGGCGCATCGCTCACCCGGCGCTGGGCGGCCGGATCGCGCCCAAGGGTGCTGCGCACGCCGATGGAGACGCGCTCCACATCACCGCTCTCGGAGCGATAAACGGCCAGCACCCGGTCGGCATAATGGGATTCGATCCAGCTTTTCAGGAAGCGGGTGGGAACGGAGAGATAGGCGCAGCCCTCGATCACCGAATCCAGCTCCAAGCGTCCGAACCAGCTGGCGAAGATGTCCTCCCCAAGCTCGGCCCGGAGACGACGCTTGACCCGGGTCCACACATCCGATGCCGATTGCTCGCCCGGAGCCTCCATGCCGTTCTCGCTGGGAGCGGCAAAGGTGCGGTGATCTTCGCTGCGATACATCAATATCCCTCCACGAGGTTCCGCCTTCTTTAAGGTCGGAAACCCCCACGCATGACCCGTTTTGAACACCAAGGCACAAAGGCCTCACAGGTTATCCAAAACGTGGCGCCCCCAATTGTACTAAAGATTATTTGAATGCATTTAAGTCGAGACGGTCGCTGACTGCCGCCTCCTTCGTCTTCACTCAAGGTCTACCAAGTCTACCCCTTGGTAAAGGATGAGCCTTCGCTTGCTTCTTGAGAGAATGAAACAACGACTTATCCCCGCACATGGTGAATTTAGTTCGAACTTTGAGTGAATGACTTCACGGCGAGCCGTTGAAGCAAATTGACCTTACACAGGGTGTGGGACGGGGTGCAATACGGCCGAGTCGAGTCGCAGGCGATAGCAAGCCCCTGGCTGCGTTCACAGCCTCGTCCACAAGTTTTGAATCTGGGCTGTAAAGTCCTGACTCTTCAACTGATTCACAGTTCCATCACAGCCTGTCCGGAGGCCTGAAAAAAGAGTCTTTTCGCAACCTTGATTCAGAACCGATTCGTCTCGACTCATGGGTGATTCTGATGCTTCGCAATGCTTTGCCTGCTAAGCTATTGAATAAAATGAATGTTTTATGTGCAGTTTGAATCCGAACTGTGGAGCTTCCAACCCGTCGATCGGGGATAAAGTCAAGCTGTCGTGTGGATAAAATTCGGAGCCCGAATCTAAAGCATCGGACCCAAAACTGGGCTTGCACTTTTGGGATCGAATCCGATGCTTGGTATATAGAGGAGAGCATCGTTGATGCGGAAAACCGGGGCCACTTTTCCGCACGATGCTCTAACTCCAAAACGAAAAAACCCGGCCGTGAGGCCGGGTCTGATCGACGATGAAAAGACAGCTGTATGGGCTGCTTTTAAGCGCTCAGTGCGTTGATGCGGCTCGCGAGGCGCGAGACCTTTCGCGACGCGGTGTTCTTGTGCACGATGCCCTTCTGAGCGGCGCGCATCATCTCCGGCTCGGCGGCGCGCAGGGCGGCGACGGCCTCGGTCTGATTGCCGGCAGCAATGGCCTCTTCGACCTTGCGGACGAAGGTCCGCATCCGGCTGCGACGCGACTTGTTGATCGCGGTGCGCTTCGCGATCTTACGGGTCATCTTCTTGGCGGACACGGTGTTGGCCATGGCCCATCCTCGTTCTTGTTAAAATCCCGATGCGCCAAGCTCGAGCTCGTCGAGAGCTCCGGCCGCGATCGGTTGATTGCATGGAAACCGAAGAGCCCGCGGGACGCGCGGGCTCATGTGAGGCGGCTTATAGACGCGAAGGCTGCGAACGTCAACGACCATAGGTCTTTGCGCGTCAAAAAAGCGCCAGGGACACCTTCTGAAGGGCCTGCCGCCAAGGATTGGCCGGATCGAGCAGGAGCCTGAGCGCCATGAGGCCCGAGACCAGAACCAGGAGCGGGCGGATGATCCGGGACCCCAGATGCATGGCCAGCCGCGATCCCGCCTGAGCGCCGAGAAAGGAGGCTCCGGCCATGGCGAGCCCGACCGGCCAGACCACTGCGCCGGTCGACGCATAAAGAAGGAGGCTGCCGAAATTGCTCGCGAAATTGACAAGCTTGGTATGGGCCGTCGCCTTGACCACCCCGTAGCCGAGAAGCGTCACGAAGGCCAGCATATAGAACGAGCCTGCGCCGGGCCCGAAAATGCCGTCGTAGAAGCCGATGGCGACCGGTGCGGTGAGGCCGAAGGCCAGCGCCGTCATGCGGGCATGGGCGTCCTCATCCTTCATCTTGCGCGAGAGGGCGAAATAGACCGCCATGGCGATGAGCAGCAGGGGGATCAGCACTTCGAGCACGGCGCGGGGCAGGAACTGCACGCACAGGGCTCCCGCGACGCTGCTTGCGAATGCCACCAGGGTGAAGCCCCAGGCCTTACGCCACTCGATCAGCCCCTTGCGCCCGAAGGTATAGGTGGCGGAGGCGGCGGCGACCGAGCCCTGCACCTTGTTGGTAGCGATGGCCTGGGCCGGGTCGAGTCCCGCGAGCAGGAGGGCGGGCACGGTCAGAAGCCCGCCGCCTCCGGCAATGGAATCCACGAAGCCCGCAAGAAAGGAGATCGCGGCGAGAGCCGCGATCATGTCGAAGCCGATGTCGATCACGTCTACTGGTTCTTGAACTCGGCCGCCCGCTTCGCGACGAAGGCCGCCATGCCTTCCTTCTGGTCGGCGGTGGCGAACATGGCGTGGAACAGGCGCCGCTCGAAGCGGATGCCCTCGGAGAGCGAGACCTCGTCGGCGCGGTTGATAGTTTCCTTGGTCATCATGGCGATGGGCAGCGACATGGACGCGATGGTCTCGGCCGTCTTCATAGCCTCGCCAATGAGATCGGTAAGCGGCACCACTCGGGCCACCAGCCCGGAGCGCTCGGCCTCCTCGGCGCCCATCAGGCGACCCGTGAGGCACATCTCCATGGCCTTGGCCTTGCCGATGAGCCGGGTCAGGCGCTGGGTGCCGCCCATGCCCGGCATGACGCCGAGCTTGATCTCCGGCTGGCCGAACTTGGCGTTGTCCGCCGCGATGATGAAGTCGCACATCATGGCGAATTCGCAGCCGCCGCCGAGCGCAAAGCCTGCCACTGCGGCGATCATCGGCTTGCGCCGGCCCGACACCTTCTCCCAGCCCGAGAAGAAATCGGCCATGTACGTGTGCGGATAGGTGAGCTCGGCCATTTCCTTGATGTCCGCGCCGGCCGCGAAGGCCTTCTCCGAACCGGTGATGACGATGCAGCCGATCGTCTGGTCCGCCTCGAAGGCGTCGAGCGCCTGGTTCACCTCGTTCAGCAGCGCCGAATTGAGGGCGTTCAGGGCCTGGGGCCGGTTCAGGGTGATCAGCCCCACCTTCCCGCGCGTCTCAACGAGAATCGTCTCAAAAGCCATGCCGGAATCTCCTCATCGTCGGATGGGACACCGGTAGGCGAGGCTTCCAGGGACGGCAAGCGGAAATCGGGAAGCCGCGTATCCGCCTTAAGACGAGGATCGCTTCTGGCATTCGGGACAATAGAAGGTGGAGCGTCCGGACTGCACGAGACGCGCCACCGTGCCGGTGCAGGCAGGGGTCACGCAGGGTTCACCCTCGCGGTCATAGACCCGGAAGGAGTGCTGGAAATAGCCCAGCGAGCCGTCGACCTGCGCGTGGTCGCGCAGGGTCGACCCGCCGGCCTCGACGGCCTCGGCGAGCACGTCCCGGATGACATCGGCCAATCGGGATGCCCTGTCGGTCGGCTTCCCTTTCTTCGTCACGAGCGAGCCGGCCGGCGCCTCCGGGTGAAGACCGGTGCGGAACAGGGCCTCGCAGACATAGATGTTGCCGAGACCGGCGATCAGGCGCTGGTCGAGGAGGGCGGCCTTCAAGGGCGTGCGCTTGCCCTGAAAGAGCCGCGCGATGGTCTCGCCTGAGAGTTCGTTGCCGAGGGGCTCGATTCCCATTCCGGCGAAGTGCTTCGAGGTCTCGATGGCCGACCGCGGCACCAGATCCATGAAGCCGAAGCGGCGGGCGTCGTTGTAGGTGACGGTCGCCCCGTTGGAGAACTGGAACACGACATGATCGTGGGCACCCAGGAACCCGTGCTCGTGGTGGAACTCCCCCGGCATGCGGGTGGCGCCTTCCTTCGTCACGAGAAAACGCCCCGACATGCCCAGATGCATCACGAGCACCTCGCCCGAGGTGAGATCGGCGAGGAGGTACTTGGCCCGCCGTCCCAGAGCCATGACCTCCTGGCCTTCCAGGCGCTCGGCAAACCGTTCCGGGAAGGGAAAGCGCAGGTCCGGCCTGCGCTGGGTCACCTTGGTGAAGCGGGCGCCGACCATGGCGGGCTCGAGGCCTCGGCGCACGGTTTCGACTTCAGGGAGTTCGGGCATCAACCATCTCTCGGCTTCTTGAGACCTCTTACATAGCCATCCGGTCCCGCTTCCGCTATGGATCGCGACAACAGGCTACGAGAGACTTGGTGAGGATCATGACCGACGAGAACACCCATTTCGGGTTCCAGTCCGTGCCGCTCGGCGAGAAGCAGGGCAAGGTCAACGAGGTCTTCCGCTCGGTGGCTAGCCGTTACGACATCATGAACGACCTCATGTCGGCCGGGCTCCACCGCCTCTGGAAGGACGCCCTCGTCTCGACCCTGCGCCCGCCGCGCGACCGGCCGTTCCGCCATCTCGACGTGGCAGGCGGCACCGGCGACGTGGCCTTCCGAATCCTGGACGAAAGCGGCCCAAAGACCCGGGTGACCGTGCTCGACATCAACGGCGAGATGCTGAAAGTGGGCGCCGAGCGGGCCGGCCACCGCTATGAAGGCCGCATCGACTTCGTCGAGGCCAATGCGGAGGAACTGCCGCTCGAGTCCAAGACCTATGACGCCTATACCATCGCCTTCGGGATCCGGAATGTGCCGCGCATCGATGCGGCCCTTCGCGAGGCGTACCGGGTGCTCAAGCCTGGCGGGCGCTTCCTGTGCCTCGAATTCTCGAAGGTCGATGTGCCGGTGCTCGACAAGATCTACGACGCCTATTCTTTCAATGTCATCCCGAAGCTCGGGGGCATGGTGACGGGTGACGCGGAATCCTATCAGTATCTGGTCGAGTCGATCCGCCGCTTCCCGACGCCGGCCGCTTTCGAGCGGATGATCGAGGATGCAGGCTTCAAGCGCGTCACGCACCGGACATTGACGGCGGGCGTCGTCGCCATCCATTCCGGCTGGAAGATCTGACACGTGATCGGCAGCCTCGTTCATTTCACCCGAAACCTGCATGCAGGTTTCGTTCTGGCCCGCGAAGGCGCGCTCGCGCTCGTCGATCCGAGCGCTCTGCCGCCTGCCGCTCGCTTCGGCTTGCGGATGGCCCGTCTCATCGAGCGGCCTCAAGCCGGTGACGGTGCCGCGCGGCTTTCCAAGGCGCTGACGCGGCTCGGGCCCTCTTATGTAAAATTCGGCCAGTTCCTGGCGACCCGCCCCGACATCGTCGGCGTGGCTGCCGCCCGCGATCTGGAGCGGCTGCAGGATCGCATGCCGCCCTTCCCGCGCGCGGAAGCGGTACGCATGGTGGAGGTCGCGCTAGGCCGTCCCATCGACGTGCTGTTCCTGGAATTCAGCGAACCGATCGCGGCCGCTTCGATCGCGCAGGTGCACAAGGCTCGCATCCGCACCGCGGACGGTGAGGAAACCGTCGCCGTGAAGGTGGTGAGGCCTGGCGTGCGCGAGGGCTTTGCCCGCGATCTCCAGGCCATGCGCGCCGCCGCCCGCCTGTTCGAGCGTCTGGTTCCCGATGCGCGCCGCCTCAAGCCGCTGGAGATCGTGGAGGCGCTCGCCCGTTCCGTCGCGGTCGAGATGGATCTGCGCCTGGAAGCCGCCGCCGTCTCGGAACTGGCGGAAAATACCAAGGACGATCCGGATTTTCGCGTACCGAAACCGGAATGGGATCTCACCGCCCGGGATGTGCTCACCACCACCTGGATCGAAGGCATCCGCCTCAACGACCTGGCGGGGATCGAGGCCTCGGGCCTCAATCGGGTGGCCCTGGGCCGCACGGTGATCCAGTCCTTCCTGCGCCATGCCATCCGCGATGGTTACTTCCACGCCGACATGCATCCCGGCAACCTGTTCGTGGATCCGGAAGGCCGTCTCGTCGCCGTCGATTTCGGCATCATGGGCCGGCTCGGCATGAAGGAACGACGTTTCCTGGCCGAGATCCTGCTCGGCTTCATCCGCCGCGATTACCTGCGCGTGGCGCAGGTTCACTTCGAGGCCGGGTACGTGCCGCCGCACCATTCGGTCGAGGATTTCGCTCAGGCCATCCGGGCTATCGGCGAGCCGATCCATGATCGGCGGGCGGATGAGATCTCGATGGCGAAGCTCCTGACGCTCCTCTTCGAGATCACGGCCCTGTTCGACATGGCGACCCGCATCGAGCTCGTCATGCTGCAGAAGACCATGGTCGTGGTGGAGGGCGTGGCCCGCAATCTCGATCCGAAGCTCGATATGTGGACCACCTCCGAGCCCGTTGTGCGCGACTGGATCGAGCGGAACCTCGGTCCGCTCGGCCGTGTCGAACAGGCGGGTAAGGGCTTGTGGACGCTCGCCGGCGTCATCGGCGACCTGCCCGAACTGGCCCTGCGCGCCGAGCGCGTGCTCAACCAGCTCGAGGACGTCACCGCGAAAGGTGTTGCCCTCGACCAGGACAGTGTTGCCGCCATCGGCCGCGCCGAGGCCAGGGGCAACCGCTGGGGCGTGGCGGCCTTGTGGATCATCGCCGGCTCGCTGATGATCATGCTGTTCAGGGGCTTCGCATGACGGCGCTTTCCGGCAAACGCATCCTCCTCGTCATCGGCGGCGGCATCGCGGCCTACAAGTCGCTCGACCTCATTCGCCGCCTGCGCGAGCGCGGTGCCTCCGTCCGCTGCATTCTCACCCATGGCGCGCAGCAGTTCATCACGCCGCTCGCGGCTTCCGCGCTCACCGGCCAGCGCTCGCATACGGATCTCTTCGACCGCGAGGACGAGGCCGATATCGGCCATATCCGCCTGGCCCGGGACGCGGACCTCGTGGTCGTGGCGCCTGCGACCGCCAATCTCATGGCGAAGATGGCGGGCGGCCATGCGGACGATCTCGCCTCCACGGTGTTGCTGGCCACCACACTGCCGATTCTGATCGCGCCGGCCATGAACGTGCGCATGTGGCTGCATCCGGCCACACAGCGCAATCTGACGACGCTTCAGGCCGACGGCGTTCACGTTGTCGGACCCAATGACGGCGCCATGGCGGAGGCCGAGTTCGGCCCCGGCCGCATGGCCGAGCCCTTGGAGATCGTGGCGGCCGCCGAGCGCCTGCTTGTGCCGTCGGGGCCGCTCGCCGGCAAGCATGTGATCGTCACCTCGGGCCCGACGTACGAGCCCATCGATCCGGTGCGCTACATCGCCAACCGCTCCTCCGGCAAGCAGGGCCACGCCATCGCAAAGGCCGCTGCCGAGGCCGGTGCGCGCGTGACTCTGGTCTCAGGCCCCGTGACGCTACCCGACCCTACAGGCGTGACGACCGTCCACGTGGAAAGTGCCCGCGAGATGCTGCAGGCCGTCGAAATGGCCCTGCCGGCCGATATCGGCATCTTCGCGGCCGCCGTCGCCGATTGGCGGGTGGCGAATGCAGGCGAGCAGAAGATTAAGAAGAAGGACGGCGCTCTGCCGAACCTGTCGCTCACGGAGAATCCCGACATTCTCGCCAGCATCTCGCATCGGACCGAGAACCGCCCGCCGCTCATGGTGGGGTTTGCGGCCGAGACCGAACATGTGATCGAACACGCCAAGCAGAAGCTCGCGAAGAAGGGCTGCGATCTCATCGTCGCCAATGACGTGTCCAGCGCGGGTGGCGTCATGGGCGGCGACAGCAACACCGTCCATCTCGTCACCGCTTCGGATGTGGAAAGCTGGCCGACCCTGGCGAAGGCCGATGTGGCAACGAGGCTCGTCGAGCGCCTGGGCGCCATGGTGGGAGACGCAAAACCATGAACCGCCGCCTGCATATTCAGCGGCTCGCCCATGCGGTCGGTCTGCCGTTGCCGCGCTATGAGACGGCAGGGGCAGCGGGCATGGATCTCGTCGCGGCCAATCCTGCCGAGAGGCCGATCGTCCTGCAGCCCATGCAGCGCACGCTCGTTCCCACCGGCCTCGTGTTCCAGCTCGAGCCCGGCTTCGAGGCGCAGGTGCGTCCCCGTTCGGGCCTGGCCTTCAGGCATGGTGTCACCGTGCTCAATACGCCCGGCACCGTCGATGCCGATTATCGCGGCGAGGTGCAGGTGCTTCTCGTCAATTTCGGGTCCGAGCCCTTCACCATCTCGCGCGGCATGCGCATCGCCCAAATGGTGATTGCGCCGGTTACCGTGGTCGAACCCGTCGAGGTAGGCGAGGTGGACGAGACCGACCGGGCCGCGGGTGGTTTCGGATCGACGGGGCTGGGATAAGGGAGCTCTCGCATGAACTTTCTCTCGCGCCGCTCGCTTCTCGCCATCGCAGCCGTCACCGACATCGCGCTCCATGCCCGGCCGATGCCGGTTTCCGCCAAGGCGCTCGCCACTCGTCACAATCTCCCCCCGCGCTATCTGGAGCCCGTGCTGCAGGCCTTGGTTCGTCAAGGGATCCTGAAGGGCGTGCGCGGACCCCGTGGCGGCTACGAACTGGCCCGGGAACGGCGGCGGATCACGGCCGGCGACATCGTGCGCATCGCCATGTCGGCCCTGGAGGAGGACGGCTCCTCGCCGATGCCGGAATCGCGTCTCGCCGAGGCTGTCGTTTCGCCTTTGGTTCAGCATGGGACCGAGGCATTCCTGGCCGAGCTCGACAAGGTGACGGTCGAGGATTTGTGCCAGAAAGCGCAGGCCGAAGGAGTGATCGAAGCGAACTCCCCCATAGATTTCACGATATGAATCGTGAAATTTGAGAAATATCGACACACCTTGCGAGAAAGGTTAAGTTTCCTCAGACCTGAAGGAGGAAACTCATGGCCGGCACTCTCAATTCGCTGGACGCCAAGCCTGGACGCGGCCGCATCTACGGCTCCATCACGGAAACCATCGGCAACACCCCGCTCGTACGCCTGAACCGATTGCCCAAGGAACATGGGGTCGATGCCGAGATCCTTGTGAAACTCGAGTTCTTCAACCCGATTTCGAGCGTGAAGGACCGCATCGGCGTCAGCATGATCGAGGCCATGGAGGCCGCCGGGAAGATCAAGCCCGGCGCCACCCTGATCGAGCCGACCTCCGGCAATACCGGCATCGCGCTGGCCTTCGTGGCGGCGGCGCGCGGCTACAGGCTCATTCTGGTGATGCCCGAGACCATGTCCATCGAGCGTCGGAAGATGCTGGCCTATCTCGGGGCGGAACTCGAACTCACCCCTGGCCCGCAAGGCATGAAGGGTGCCATCGCCCGTGCCGAGGAGCTGCTCGGGGACATTCCCGGCTCGGTCATTCCGCAGCAGTTCAAGAACCCGGCCAATCCGGAGATCCACCGCAAGACCACGGCGGAGGAGATCTGGAACGACACCAATGGCCAGCTCGATGCCTTCGTGGCGGCCGTGGGCACCGGCGGTACCATCACGGGCGTTGCCCAGGTGATCAAGCCGCGCCTGCCGAACATGAAGGTGATTGCCGTGGAGCCGGAGGATTCTCCGGTCCTCTCCGGCGGCCAGCCCGGCCCGCACAAGATCCAGGGCATCGGCGCGGGCTTCATCCCGGACGTGCTCGACCGCTCGCTCATCGACGAGGTGGTGACCGTGGGCAATCAGACGGCCTTCGATACGGCGCGCCGGCTCGCCCGGCTCGAGGGCATTCCCGGCGGCATCTCGACCGGCGCCAACGTGGCGGCGGCGCTCGAAGTCGCCGCGCGGCCCGAGTTCAAGGGCAAGCGCATCGTCACCGTCGCGCCGTCCTTCGCCGAGCGCTATCTCTCGACGGCCTTGTTCGAAGGGCTCTGATCGTCCGTCGCGCATGGTCACAAAGGGCGGCTTCACGGCCGCCCTTTTTGTTTGCGGGCCTTTCAAGCGTAGCCAGAACTTCACTTGTCCGGTCGGGTTCTCCTTGCTGCACATGACTTCAGACGATGTCCCAAGGAGTTCGACATGGCGGAACACAAGGCGCCTCATTCATTGAAGGAGCAGACGGCGGATCAGATCCGCAACGAACAGCGTGGGGGCATCGACAGCCCCGTCGATCCGAACCGGGACGGCGGTATCGAAGGCAACGCCACCCTGCGCAAGGTGTGGAGCGAACCCGGCGGCGAGGCCTACAATTACCGTCAGGGCCAGACCGGGCAGACCAGCAAGGCCGGCATGGACGGTCATGACGAACTCACGGCCGCCGAGACGCCTGAAACCACCAGGCACCTGAGCGATGCGAGCCTGTCACCCGACGATAAGGACGCGACGGCCGAGGCGATCGAGCGCGCAACCACCGTCAATGGCAAGCAGCAGGATTGAGGAACCACGGCCATGGGCAATGCAGGCTACGGCAACCATACCGAGGACACCCAGAAGGATGTCGCTTCCCCGAAACAGGCTCCGCAGTCAGGATCAGACAAACCGTCCGGCTGCAAGATTCCGGCCGCAGGGCCGCACGACAAGCCGCATCTGACCAATCCCGATGCGACGCCCGGGGCCGGTTCATTGCCGGAAGCGGGTGACCACGATGCCACGGATTCGACGAGTTCATAACGATCGTGAGGAGACGAGCATGACTCAACCGGAAAGCAAGAAGCCCGGACAGGCGACCGAAGAGGACATCAGCGCTCCCCGACTGACCCCGCAGGGCCGCGAGAATCCTGACGCCTCCGGCGAGGATTCGACGAACCCGATGGGCGAGGGCGCGAAGAAGGGTCAGGGCAGCAAGGCTGAGGGGTAAGCGCATATCGTAATGTCATGGCCGGGCTTGTCCCGGCCATCTCGATCGGAAAGGGGCTGCGCCTCTCGGATCGGGATCACCGGCACAAGGCCGGTGATGACGTTGAGATAGATGATCTATCCTGAGCCCGATCCCGGATCAGCCGCGCCGTCCGGGATGACCAACAGGCAATGAAAAAGGCCGCCCCATAAGGGCGGCCTTCTTATTTCGGTTAATGCGCCGCGCTTTAAGCGCTCAGCGCTTCCTTCTGCTTCTCGGCGCGCTTGCGGTCGTTCGGATCGAGGATCGCCTTGCGGATGCGGATCGACTTCGGCGTCACCTCGACGAGCTCGTCGTCCTCGATCCAGGCGAGCGAGCGCTCGAGGGTCATGCGGATCGGCGGCGTCAGGCGCACCGCTTCGTCCTTCGAGGTCGTGCGGATGTTGGTGAGCTTCTTGCCCTTGAGCACGTTCACTTCGAGGTCGTTCTCGCGGTTGTGCTCGCCGACGATCATGCCCTGATAGACCTTCCAGCCGGGCTCGATCATCATCGGGCCGCGATCTTCCAGGTTCCACAGGGCGTAGGCCACGGCCTCGCCCGCGTCGTTGGAGATCAGCACGCCGTTGCGCCGTCCCGCGATCTCGCCCTTGTAGGGTTCATAGGCGTGGAACAGGCGGTTCATGATGGCGGTGCCGCGGGTGTCGGTCAGAAGCTCACTCTGGTAGCCGATGAGGCCACGGGTCGGAGCGTAGAACACGAGGCGCTGGCGGTTGCCGCCCGACGGCTTCATCTCGACCATCTCGGCGCGGCGTTCGGACATCTTCTGCACCACGACGCCGGAATGCTCCTCGTCCACGTCGATGACCACTTCCTCGATGGGCTCGAGGAGCTGGCCGTTGTCGTCCTTCTCGAACACCACGCGGGGACGCGACACGGCGAGCTCGAAGCCCTCGCGGCGCATGGTCTCGATGAGGATCGCGAGCTGCAATTCGCCACGGCCCGAGACGTAGAACGAGTCCTTATCGGCGGCCTCTTCGATCTTCAGCGTCACGTTGCCTTCCGCTTCCTTGAAGAGGCGGTCGCGGATCATGCGGCTCGTCACCTTGTCGCCCTCGGTGCCCGCGAGCGGGCTGTCGTTGACGATGAACGACATGGTCACGGTCGGCGGATCGATCGGCTGCGCCTGGATCGGAATCTCGTTCTCGGGGGCGCAGAAGGTGTCGGCCACCGAGCCCTTCACGAGGCCCGCGATGGACACGATGTCACCGGCCTCGCCGACCTCGATCGGCTGGCGCTCCAGGCCGCGGAAGGCCAGGATCTTGGACACGCGGCCGTTCTCGACCAGGTTGCCGTTACGGTCGATCACCTTGATCGACTGGTTCGGCTTCACGGTGCCCGAGGCGATGCGGCCCGTGACGATGCGGCCCAGGAACGGGTTGGCTTCGAGCAGCGTGCCGAGCATGCGGAACGGGCCTTCCTCGGTCTTGGCCGGGGGCACGTGCTCGAGCACGAGGTCGAACAGGGGGGCGAGGCCCTGGTCGCTCGGACCTTCCGGCGACTTTGCCATCCAGCCGTTGCGGCCAGATCCGTAGAGGATCGGGAAGTCGAGCTGCTCGTCGGTGGCATCGAGCGCCGCGAACAGGTCGAACACCTCGTTGATGACCTCCTGGTGGCGAGCATCGGGACGGTCGATCTTGTTGATCGCCACGATGGGGCGCAAGCCGATCTTGAGGGCCTTCGAGACCACGAACTTGGTCTGCGGCATCGGGCCTTCGGCTGCGTCCACGAGCACGATGGCGCCGTCGACCATGCTCAGGATGCGCTCCACCTCGCCGCCGAAATCGGCGTGGCCCGGCGTATCGACGATGTTGATGCGGGTGTCCTTCCAGACCACCGAGGTGGCCTTCGCCAGAATGGTGATGCCACGCTCCTTCTCCAGGTCGTTCGAATCCATGGCGCGCTCTTCCACGCGCTGGTTCTCACGGAAGCTGCCGGACTGCTGGAGCAGCTTGTCGACCAGGGTCGTCTTGCCGTGGTCGACGTGGGCAATGATGGCGATATTGCGTAGTTTCATGGGGGTCTTTCAAAGCAAAGCGGCCCGGCACGCGGCAAGCTCGGCCGCGCCCCTGGCTCGTACCGGGCGGAAATCTGATGCGCTGCAATATAATGATAAGAGAGCGGCTGCAATAGGGCATGGTGGCGTGTTTTCTGGGCAAGGGGATGGGCAGCGCCTTCGGGCCCAGGGCTGGGAAGCCCTGAGCCGAAGGTCAGTCGAGGGAGGTGCGCTGGGCCGCCCGGCTCACTCTGTATGTTGGATGGAAGAGCCGGAAGGCCGCTTCGCACGCGGTTCTTTTAGGCGTTTAGACTTGGACCAGCACACGGCTGCCAAGGGCCTCCGGCCACACGCTTGCGAGGCCTGCGACCGGACCGCTTCCCGCCCCACACTGGCTGACGCCTCGCGAGCGCGCCCCTCGGCGGGCGGGAATAGAGAACGATATAGCCGAGCTTGCAGGGCCTGTCAAGAACAAAATGAGAACATTACCTTGTCCTGACAGCTTCTTCTCCTCTCCCGCCCAGGAGAAAGAGAGACAGGGCGCTTCACATAAGCGAGAAGGCCCGCACATGGCCCGCCATCCACCCCCATAGAAACATTGAAGTAACGTGGCGTTAGTCTACATGGAGGGCATTCTCCGCCTTCCGAAAGTCGGCATGTCAGCCACAACAACCTTGAATAAGCCCTGGACCCGGCAGTTTGCACGTGCGGCTGCGGTCAAGGTTGGAACGCTTGGCTCTGGCAGCCTTTGGTCAGCTCCGCTCCCGATCGTCCATCGCCTCACCGACCCTCAACGCAATCTACAGCCATCACCGGCAGGCGGTCCTCATGCATCTTAACGTCGTCCCTGGCCTCGATTTCCTGAGCGGGGGCGGTGAAATGGGTGCGCTCATGCGCAGGCATGACTGGTCCACGTCGCCGCTTGGCCCTCCGGAAGGCTGGCCGCAGAGCCTGCGAACCGTGGTGAGCCTGATGCTCACCTCCAAGTTTCCCATGTTCGTGGCCTGGGGCCCACGGCTGGCCTTCCTGTACAACGATGGCTACCGGCCCATCTTCGGCGCCAAGCACCCGCATGCTCTCGGACTCCCCTTCGTGGATGTCTGGTCGGAGATCTGGCACGACATCGAGCCCCTGGTCACGAAGGCTCTGGCCGGGGAGGCGACCTATCACGAGGACATGCACCTCGTGATGGAGCGCAACGGCTACCCGGAAGATACCTGGTACACCTTCTCCTACTCGCCCGTCCGCGATGAAACGGGCGGTATCGGCGGCATGTTCTGCGCCTGCACGGAAACCACCCAGGAGGTGAAATCCCGGGCAACCCTGAAGGCGGAGCAGGACCGGCTTCGCGAACTCTTCCAGCAGGCGCCGGGTTTCATGGCGATGTTGCGGGGCCGCGATCATGTCTTCGAGCTGGCGAACGATGCCTATCTCCAGCTCGTGGGACACCGTCGGGACATCTTGGGCAAATCCGTCAGGAACGTTCTGCCCGAGGTCGAGGGCCAGGGATTTTTCGAACTGCTCGACAAGGTCTACGCGACGGGCAAGCCCTTTGTCGGACGCAGCCTGCGGGTCAGTCTGCAGCGAGAGCCGGGAAGCCCCGTGGAGGTTCGCTTCCTGGATCTCGTCTACCAGCCGATCACGGACCGCACGGGCAGTGTCACGGGGATCTTCGCCGAGGGCTACGACGTCACGGAGCGGGTCCAGGCGGAGGAAAGCCTGCGCGAGAGCGAGGCTCGATTCCGCAATCTCGCCGACAACGCTCCCGTCATGGTCTGGGTGACGGAGCCGGACGGAGCCTGCTCCTACCTGTCCCGCTCCTGGTACGAATTCACCGGACAGACGCCGGAGACCGGCCTCGGTTTCGGCTGGCTGGACGCCGTCCATCCAGAGGACCGCGATTGGTCGGGCAAGGTGTTCGCGGAGTCGAATGCCAGGCAGGAGACATTCCGGGTGGAGTATCGGCTGCGCCGCGCGGACGGGACCTACCGGTGGGCCATCGATGCGGCGGCACCACGCTTCGGCGAGGACGGCACCTTCCTCGGCTATGTCGGCTCGGTGCTCGACATCACCGACCGCAAGCAGGTCGAGGAGCATCGCGAGCTCCTGATCAACGAGCTGAACCACCGGGTGAAGAACACGCTCACCATCGTCCAATCGATGGCGGCCCAGAGCCTGCGGCAGTTGAGCGAGGAGAGCCGTCCTAAATTTCAGGCCTTCGAGGATCGCCTGTTCGCCCTGGCGCGCGCCCATGACGTTCTCACGCGCGAGAACTGGGAAGGCGCGGAACTGCGGGAAATCATCGACGAGGTGGTCGAACCCTATCTCCGGCAGAAGACGAAGCATTTTGAGATCGAGGGCGAGCACCTTCGCCTCATCCCGAGAACGGCTCTCGCCATCGCGATGGCCATCCACGAGCTTGCGACGAATGCCGCGAAATACGGCGCGCTCTCCGTCCCGCCGGGATGCGTGGTCATCACCTGGACGCTCGCGCCGGGCGAGGCGTCGCGCCTGATATTGAGGTGGGAGGAAAAGGGCGGTCCCCCGGTGAGCATTCCGACCCGCCGGGGGTTCGGCACGCGGCTGATCGAGCGCAGCCTGTCGACCGATGTCGGCGGCGATGTCCAGCTGATCTACGCACCCACCGGGGTCGTGTGCGTGATGGACATTCCGTTGAGCGAAGCCGGCGATGCGCAGGAACGAGCCTCGTCGCATTGAGGGCTAAGCCGAGTCGGATTCCGCCCGGCCCGTGACGATAGCGCCTTCCGTTGGAAAAGCGGCAGGCCCCTGGTTCCATCGGGACTGAACTCACTTCGGCAGGGTGTCCTTGTAGATCCTGCCGTCCTTCATGATGACGAGGAAGTTCCTGTCCGGATCGGCAACGAGATCGAGGTCGTCCAGGGGATTGCCGTCGACCAGCAGCAGGTCCGCCAGCGCTCCCGTCTCCACGACGCCGAGCTTGCCGGGATAGGGATTGCGAGGACCGGACAATTGCAGCAATTCCGCATTCGTCGAGGTTGCCATAATCAGCGCCTCGGCCGGTGTGTACCAGCGCGTGAGGGCGGCCAGCATGGCGCCCTGTCGCTCCGCCAGTTCCTTGGAGAACAGGACGTCGGTGCCGAAGGCCGTCTTGATCTTGTATTTCTTGGCCAGGGTGTAGACCGTGTCGGTGCCGGCGACCACCTGTCCCTTCTTGGCCTGTTCCGCCGGACCCAGTCCGCTGGCGCCGCTCAGGTCGAGGAAGGGCTGCGTGCTCAGCCAGATCCCCTTCTCGGCCATCAGCCGGGCGGTGGCGTCGTCCATCAGGTGTCCATGTTCGATGACCTTCACGCCGGCTGCGATCGAGCGTTGGATCGACACGGGCGTATAGGCGTGGGTGGCGACGTAGGTGCCCCAGTTCTCCGCGGCCTCGACGGCGGCGCGCAGTTCGGGCTCGGTGAAGGTCGCGACATCGAGCGGTGAGAACGGCGATGCCACGCCACCGCCCGCCGTGAGCTTGACCTGCGACGCGCCCTGCATGAGCTGCTCGCGCGCGCGCAGGCGCACCTCGTCCGGGCTGTCGGCGATCATGCTTCCGCCCAGCTGTTCGACACGGGCGAGCATGCCCCCGATGGTCCTCGGCAGATCGGAGAGCGGGCGAAAATCGCCGTGTCCGCCGGTGATCGTGATGATGGCACCCGACGGATAGATGCGTGGCCCCGGCAGCAGCCCTTCGTCGATGGCGCGCTTGAGGCTGAAGGACGGCCCGCCCATGTCGCGGATGGTGGTGAACCCGCGCATCAGCGTCGCCGTGGCTTCGACGCCCGCCAGGAGGGTGGAATAGCCGATGTCGCTGGACAGGAGCGTCACGGGCGTAGGCCTCACCAGCATCGCATGCCAATGCATGTCGATCAGGCCCGGCATCAGCACACGCCCATTCCCCTGCACGACCCGAACATTCGTCTCCGCCGCGACATCGATCGGGTCCGTGGAGATGCGCGCGATGACGTTGTCCCTCACCAGGACATGAGAGGGAACTGAGAGGGCCGCATTCTTCCCGTCGAAGATCCGGACATTCTCGAAGAGAGTTGACGGGGTGCGGGCGGGAGCGGGCGATTGCGCCTGCGCGACGGACGCAGAAGACGCGATGGACAGAAAGCCCGTCAGGACGAGCCCGCGGAACAAGCCACGTTTCAGAGGGGAAACCGTTTCCATGCCGAGCATCGCCGTCGATCCATTCCGGTTGAGCCCCAGTATTTCGAGCCTCGCCTCTGCCCGTTCATCTGACCATCGGGGAAAACCCTGAGATCGGCGGGGGAGATATCGGAGGAGGCACGGACCGGGTCTTGCCTGAAGTCGATCGCGGTGGCTGGGAAGCTGGCGCCGCAAATGAAAATGGCCGGGACGAGCCCGGCCATGAGGCGTTCGTTGCGGTCTCTTACAACCCCAGCTTCTTCTTGCGCTGGGCGAGCGTGCGCAGGCGCAGGGCGTTGAGCTTGATGAAGCCGGCGGCGTCGCGGTGGTCGTAGGCGACGGCGCCTTCCTCGAAGGTGACGAGATCCTGGTCGTAGAGGGTGTAGGGGCTCTGGCGGCCGATGAGGTGGACGCCGCCCTTGTAGAGCTTCAGCGTCACCTCGCCGGTGACGAATTCCTGCGACTTGTCGATCATCGCCTGCAGCATCTCGCGCTCAGGGCTGAACCAGAAGCCGTTATAGATGAGCTCGGCGTATTTCGGCATCAGCTCGTCCTTCAGGTGCGCCGCGCCGCGATCGAGGGTGATCGATTCGATGCCGCGATGGGCGAGGTGAAGGATCGTGCCGCCGGGGGTCTCGTACATGCCGCGGCTCTTCATGCCGACGAAGCGGTTTTCCACGAGGTCGAGGCGGCCGATGCCGTTGATCCTGCCGAGCTCGTTGAGCTTCGCCAGCAGGTCGGCGGGGCCGAGCTTCTTGCCGTCGATGGCGACCGGGTCGCCCTTCTCGAAGGCGATCTTGATCACCGTCGGCTTGTCGGGCGCGCTCTCGGGACCGTCGGTGCGGGAATAGACGTAATCCGGCACTTCCATGGCCGGATCCTCCAGCACCTTGCCCTCCGAGGAGGCGTGCAGGAGGTTGGCGTCGACGGAGAACGGCGCCTCGCCGCGCTTGTCCTTGGCGATCGGGATCTGATGCTGCTCGGCGAAGGCGATGAGCTGCTCGCGGGAGCGCAGGTCCCATTCGCGCCAGGGGGCGATCACGGTCACGTCGGGCTTCAGGGCGTAATAGCCGAGCTCGAAGCGCACCTGGTCGTTGCCCTTGCCGGTCGCCCCGTGGGAGACGGCGTCGGCGCCCACCTTCTCGGCGATCTCGATCTGCTTCTTGGCGATCAGCGGCCGGGCGATGGAGGTGCCGAGCAGGTACAAACCCTCGTACTGCGCATTGGCGCGGAACATCGGGAACACGTAGTCGCGCACGAACTCGTCGCGCAGGTCCTCGATGAAGATGTTTTCGGGCTTGATGCCGAGGAGCTCGGCCTTCTTGCGCGCCGGCTCCAGCTCCTCGCCCTGGCCGAGATCGGCCGTGAAGGTGACCACCTCGCAGCCATAGGTGGTCTGCAGCCACTTGAGGATGATGGAGGTGTCGAGGCCGCCGGAATAGGCGAGCACGACCTTGTTCACGCGCTTCTCAGCCATAGCAAGGGTTCCGTTGATAAGGGTGCCTGCGACTTAAAACGGAAGCGTCATGGGCGCAACGGACATTTGATCGGGTCGGCATGTCCCTTCCGCATTCCTGGCAGGAAAACCATGGGCTGCCATAACTTAGCGGAATGCGATAGGCCTGTGTCAGGGGTATGAAGCGGCTCGCAGGAGGCAGGAATCGTCCTGTCGCCAGGGCCGGCACCGAGAGACGCTCATGATCCGCCAGCCGAACCTGGAATTCTGGTACGAATTCGCCTCCACCTATTCCTATCTCGCCGCCATGCGTATCGAGAAGGCCGCGGCGGAGGCGGGCGTCGTGCTCCTGTGGCGGCCGTTCCTGCTCGGTCCCGTCTTCAAGGCGCAAGGCATGGAGACCTCGCCCTTCGCGGTCTTTCCCGTCAAGGGACGCTACATGTGGCGGGACATGGAGCGGGAGGCAGCCCGGTTCGGGCTGCCCTTCTACCGTCCGAAAACCTTTCCACAGAACGGGCTCCTGGCGGCGCGCGTCGCGCTCATCGGCGTCGAGCCCGGCTGGACCTCGGCCTTCACCAAGGCCGTCTACACGGCCGAGTTCGGCGAGGGCCGCGACATCGCCGATCCGGCGGTGCTGGCTGACATTCTGAAGGAGATGGGGCTCGAGCCCGAGACGGTTCTCGCCGAGGCGCAAGGGGAGGCCAACAAGACGCGCCTGCGCCGGATGGGCGACGAGGTCCAGTCCCGGGGCATCTTCGGCGCGCCCACCTTCTTCACCGAGGACGGGGAGATGTTCTGGGGCAACGACCGGCTCGAACAGGCGCTCAGTTGGGCACTCGCCCAGGCCCGGCGCTCGGACTGGCCGGTTTGACCCAAGGGCGGTTTGACCCAAGGGCAGGGCGGTACTATGTCGGGTTCCAACCCATAAGGCCGCAGTGACACGCCAAGCGCTGCCGCCCCGACAATCCTTCCAGTCTCTTTTGTAAAGCCATGCGCTCCCTCGGTTCGGAGCGTGTGCCCCCGTTGGAAAACGAGTCGCATGATGTTGATGAAAAACTCTGTCGCCGACCAGAAAGGCCGCCTGAAGTCGATCCTCGGCGGGTCGGCCGGCAACATGGTCGAGTGGTACGACTGGTATGTCTATTCCGCCTTCACTCTCTATTTCGCCCCCGTGTTCTTTCCCAAGGGCGACCAGACTGCCCAGCTCCTGAACGCCGCCGCCGTCTTCGCGGTCGGCTTCCTCATGCGCCCCATCGGCGCCTGGATCATGGGCATCTATGCGGACCGCCGGGGCCGCAAGGCCGGCCTGACCCTGTCCGTGACCCTGATGTGTACGGGCTCGCTGATGATCGCCGTCACGCCGGGCTACGACAGCATCGGGGTGTTCGCCCCGATCGTCCTCGTGCTGGCGCGCCTGCTCCAGGGCATCAGCGTCGGCGGCGAATATGGCGCCAGCGCCACGTACTTGAGCGAGATGGCGGGCAAGAGCCGCCGCGGCTTCTTCTCGAGCTTCCAGTACGTGACCCTGATCTCCGGCCAGCTCCTGGCGCTCGCCGTGCTGCTGATCCTGCAGCAGGTCATGTCCGAGCAGAGCCTCGAAGCTTGGGGCTGGCGCATCCCGTTCGCCATCGGCGGCGTGCTCGCGGTGATCGTGTTCTATCTCCGCCGGGGCCTCGCCGAGACGGAATCCTACAAGAACGCCCAAGGGGCCCAGGGCAAGGACGCGAAGGCGCCCCGCTCCAGCGGCCTGGCGCTCTTCACCAAATATCCGCGCGAGGCCTTCACGGTGATCGCGCTGACCGCCGGCGGCACGCTCGCCTTCTATGCCTACACCACCTACCTGCAGAAGTTCCTGGTCAACACCTCGGGCTTCTCCCGCGAGGCGGCGAGCCAGATCACGGCGGCGGCCCTGTTCGTGTTCATGGTGATCCAGCCGGCAGCCGGCGCCCTGTCCGACAGGATCGGCCGCAAGCCCCTGATGGTGGGCTTCGGCGTCCTCGGCGTGCTGTTCACCTACCTGATCTTCTCGACGCTTGCCGGCACCAAGGATCCTTACACTGCCTTCGCCCTGTGCCTCGCGGCCCTGGTGATCGTAACCGGCTACACGTCGATCAACGCCGTGGTGAAGGCGGAGATGTTCCCGGCCCATATCCGGGCGCTCGGCGTCGCCTTGCCTTATGCCATCGCCAATACGGTGTTCGGCGGCACCGCCGAATACGTGGCGCTCTGGTTCAAGCAGGCCGGGATCGAATACGGGTTCTTCTGGTACGTGACCGTCATGGTCGGTCTCTCCCTCATCGTCTACCTGCGCATGAAGGACACCCGCCAGCACAGCCTGATCCACGAGGATTGAAATCAGCAGTCAAGCTTATAGTCTACGCTGCACCTTCGCTGCCAGGCAGCGGAGGTTTTTTGCTTACGGAGGCATTGGCCTGAAGTTTACGTCGAATGCCCTTGGCTATGTGCCATGGATGGATCTTCGCCGAAGCGATTGGGACCGGCGGTGCCGCGTCGGAAGTACAGCTCGATCAGGAGCCAGAGGTTCACAATCGCCAAAGCAAGCATGATGCAAATGAAGGCGACTGGATGAGTCCTCTCCAGCTTTTCGGCGAAATAGCTGCAGATGTTTACTCCGAAGGATGCAATGAGCCACCAGCCTGAGCGGCTTCGGTCATGAAACCGCCGGATGACCATGGCGTAATTGGCGATATGGGCTATCAAGATCAGAGAGACAGCGGCATAGCCTGCAAAACGGAAACCTTGCGAAGTCAGGAAAATACCTGCGACTATCAGAAAAATACTGATGTAGCAGAGCTTCAGCGAACGTCTCAAAAAGTCCTTTCGGCTTGTTCGTCCAGTGATTGAGAACTGAGACACGATGAAATCACGCACGGCATAAATCCGAGGGGCGGGAGAATATGAAATAACATACTATTTAATTGATAAGGACTGCAATTCTTTTGCTGCTTGCGGTTCTAGGCTCCTGAAAAGGCGGGTTGTGCGAGTTGCAGGTAAATCCTTGAAAGCCTTGTGATCTGAGGCCATTTGGGATATTAGAACCCCCCTCCGACAAGACATTGACTGTTAGCGTTGCGTAAGGGTGCGTGTTCCGCGCCCTCGCGGTGCTCCGAAAAGTCTTGTCGGTACAAGCGTTTCCATCCGTCGATGATACGCCGGCCCGCTCGATGAGCGGCATGCCTCGGACATGGCCCTAGAAGGGGCGTTCATGGCACGGCGGCGCAATGGATGCGGCCGACCCGATCGATTATGCCGTGCCGATTCCACGACCTCTCAGATGATCAGGAAGTCCTGGGCGGTCAGCTTCAGTTTCTTTGGAAGAGTCGCGAATTTCACCTGCGCGGCGCCGCCGGTTCCATCGGGATCGTAATAAAGGATGCCTTTCGGATCGTAGATGATCCGGTCGCTCGCATCGTGCGCCTTGCCTCCCATCCAGAAGGCCTTCGACGAAAGCTTCCCCACGCTCTCCGGCGAGCCCTTGCCGACCTTCCTGAAGATGGAGTCGTCGAGATAGATCTTGTCGCCTTTCGAGAAGTCGCTCATCACATCGACGTTGCTCTTCTGCAGCCGGGTATCGAACACGAACTTGTCCTTGCCGGCGCCGCCCGTCAGGATATCCGCACCGAGGCCGCCGGCGATCCAGTCGTCGCCCGCCCCGCCCTTGAGCGTGTCGCGGCCGTTGTCCCCGATGACGCGGTCGTCGCCGCTGCTGCCTTCGGTCCGTTCCGGCGAAACGTTGGTGACGGCGATGTCGAAAAAGCGGTCGATGCTCACGCCGCTCCTGTCCGTGCTGCGCACCGTGATCCGATGGCTCTGCGCCTGTTCGTAATCGAGCGCCACGCCATTGCCGACCATAAGCTGACCATTGACGATGACGAAACGTCCGCCCGCATCGTCGAGAAGCCGGTAAGTGAAGGTTTCTCCCGCGTTGGGATCGCTGGTCGCGAAGGTGCCGACGATTCCCGGCCCGGCCAGTTCCTGCACCGTGGCCCGGTCGAGCGTGATGCCGGTGGGCTCCCGGTTGGCCGCGATGGATTTGATCGTGACTGCGGCGGCCGGGGCCGAAAGCGCGCCGTCGCTCACCGCGATGCTGAAGGTCGTATCCTCCGCCATGCCTGCCGCATCCAGGCGGTCGCGCGGCTCGAAGATCACGCCGCGGATCGCCGCCATGACGGCCTGCACCGGTCCGGTGAACGTCAAGGCGCCGGTCGCCGGATTCAAAACCCCCGCGCCGATCTGGGTGAAGTGGCCCTTCCCGGACGCATCGGGCGTAATGACCACGGTCACGGAGGCGCTGTCGTCTCCGATCGTCAGCCCGGCGAACGGCATGATTTGTCCCGTGTCGAGGGTCGTCTCAATCCCGCCCGGCACGGTGACCGTCGGCATATCGTTGTCGGAAACGATCGCGACGGTCGTGTGCGCGACCGTGAAGCGCCCGCCGCCATCCGTCACCGTCACGGCGATGGTGCGCGTATCCGTGGCGGGATCGAATTCGTTGGTGTTGCGGTAGGTGAGTGCCTGAAGGATGAACTTGATCGACGGGAGGGCGGTTTCGGTCAGGTCGATCTTGAGCCGCGTGGCGGTGCTGCCCTGGGCGACGATCCCGACCACCTCGCCCTGATACGTCAAGGTGCTGCCGGCATTCGCGCCATCGGACAGAACGAGATTGGCGTTCGCCTTGATGCCGAGGACGTCCTCGCCCGCCTTCGCATGGCCGGTGATCTCGACCGTGATCGAGCCGGGCAATCCGTTGTCGTCGCCGAAATCCGCGTTCGAACCGGCATCGATGAGGATTGCGGTGCCCCCTTCGCTGAAGCTCGTGGCGTCGCCGTCGAGGGCGATGATCGTCGGGGTCGCATTCGTGTAGGTCGCTCCGTTCGCGTCCCGAATGGATTCGACTCCTTGCCGGAAGAGTTGGGCGCGCTCCTGCACGGTGAAGGCCGTGCCGCTGTTGTTGAGGAGCAGATCGTCGATGCCTTGGGCGTGAACCAGAAGCCCCGTGTCCCGCGACACGATCTCGATGATGCTGCGGGTGGCGTTGGTGAAGAGAAGCTTCTCGAAGCCGGTGATGCTGCCGTTGAGGCGGAACCGTGGGTCGGAGCCCTCGCCGCCCGACAATTCGAGGACGTCGTTCCCGCCGCCGCCGTCGATGGTATTGAACGATGCCCACCGTTCCAGGTTGAGGACGATCCGGTCATTGCCGGCACTTCCGAGGATACGTTCGATGCCGCTGATCGTCGCGGCGACCGTCAGGTCCAGCGTACCGGCCCCGGACAGTTCGAGGGTATCGGTTCCGGCGCCTCCCCGTAGGATGTCCCCGGCATTCAGTCCGTTGGAGGCTGCGAGCAGGGTATCGTTGTCATCCGTGCCGATGGCGATATCGACCGAGGATCCGAGCATCGTGGCTCCATCTGGGGCGAACTGGCGTTGGGAGATGCGATGGAACCCGTCTTTCCAGGTCACGACCCACCCGCCATCGTCCAGCGCCTCGACCGCCGGCTCGGAGCCATCGGTGGCGCCCAGTGGCACGTTCTCGACCGTCGTGGCGTTTCCCTGCGCATCGTAGGCCCGGAGGACGATGCCGGATCCGCTGTTCCAGGTGACCACCCAGCCTCCGGTTTTGAGGGCCGTGGCGCTCGCATCGCCATGCGTATTCCCAATATCGGCGTTGACCCTCACGATTGTGCCGGTCTCGCCGTGGCGTTGAAAGATTCCGCCATCGGCCTGCCAGACCATGACCCAGCTGTCGTCCTCCAGGGTGATGATCTCCGACGGACGCTCGTCGGATCCGGCGGCGGCCGTGATGAAGACTTCCGGCCCTCCCTGACCGTTTGCATCGAAGCGCTTCGAGACGATGTCCCGATCGCCGGCGCCGTCCTGCTGCGTTCTCCAGGCAACGATCCAGCCGCCATCGTCGAGAGCCGTGACCATGGGCTCCGATTGCTGGATCCCCGTATCGTCGAGCCGGAGATCGACGCCGACCTGTGCTCCGAACCTGTCGTAGCGCCGCTGGTAAATGTGGGTGGACGTTTCGTCGGAGCCTTCCCAGGTGACGACCCAGCCGCCGTCGCTGAGGACGGTCGTGCTCGGATGTTGCGAATAAAGCGCGCTCACCGGGACGTCCGGTCCCGTGGTTTCACCGTCCTTATCATAGACGCGCTGGAAAAGGCCCAGGTTCTGGAAGGTGGAGCTGCGGGCGACCCAGGTGACGACCCAGCCGCCACCCGGCAGCGCCTGGACGCTGCTGCCGTCGAAGTAGGAGGGGTTGGCAGCCTCCACCGGGACATCCATCCCCGACGATCCGTCGGCGGCAAAGCGGCGCTGGTAGAGGGTGGTTTCCGTCCCGGCGCTGTTCAGCTCGACCCATGTTACGAGCCACCCGTGATCCGCGAGGGATGTCACATGCTGATCGAACACCACGGTGTCGGTGCGGGTGCTCATAGTCTCGATGCCGCCAGCCTGAAAGATCGTGAAAGCCATGAGGGTTCCCCCGAACATCCCATATCGGGTGCGTTATTTCGTTTCACTCTACATGGTCCGTCCGCGCCGTCCTAGGACAACTTTCAAAGGTCTGGGTGGCAATGAAGACGATGGACTGCCGGAGAGACATGTTCGGAGGCGGCAAAAGCTTGTTTCCAATTGCGTTTTGCAGTAAAAGCCCTCCCATCCGACAAGACATTGACGGTTGGCGTTGCGTAAGGGTGCGTGTTCCGCGCCCTCGCGGTATTCCGAAAAGTCTTGTCGGTACAAGCGTTTCCATCCGCTGATGATACGCCGGCCCGCTTAGATAGAGCGGCATGCCTCGGACATGGCCCTAGAAGGGGCGTCCTCAGGCAGCGGCGGCTGGAAACGGCCCGTTAACACGAGCCGCCGGCGTTGCCCCTTTAAACGAGGGCCATTCAGGAGAACCTATGTCTGCAGCTTTGCAACAGCCGAGCCGTGAAGATTTCGCGGCCCTGCTCGAAGAATCCTTCCGCACGAACGAGATCAGCGAAGGCTCGGTCGTGAAGGGCAAGGTGGTCGCGATCGAAAAGGACGTCGCGGTCATCGATATCGGCGCCAAGACCGAAGGTCGCGTCGCCCTGAAAGAATTTGCCGGCCCGAACCGCGACCAGACCGTGGTCGTCGGCGACGAGGTCGAGGTCTATGTCGAGCGCATCGAGAATGCGCTGGGCGAGGCCGTCATCTCCCGTGACAAGGCCCGCCGCGAAGAGTCGTGGGTGAAGCTCGAGAAGGCATTCGAGGCCGGCGAGCGCGTCAACGGCACGATCTTCAACCAGGTGAAGGGCGGCTACACGGTCGACCTCGACGGCGCCGTGGCGTTCCTGCCCCGCTCGCAGGTCGACATCCGCCCGGTTCGCGACGTCACCCCGCTCATGGGCGTGGCTCAGCCGTTCCAGATCCTCAAGATGGACCGCCGCCGCGGCAACATCGTCGTGTCGCGCCGCACGGTTCTCGAAGAGAGCCGCGCCGAGCAGCGCTCCGAGCTCGTGGCCAACCTCGAAGAGGGTCAGGTCATCGACGGCGTGGTCAAGAACATCACCGAGTACGGTGCGTTCGTTGATCTCGGCGGCATCGACGGCCTGCTGCACGTCACCGACATGGCATGGCGCCGCGTCAACCATCCGTCCGAGGTCGTAACCATCGGCCAGACGGTGAAGGTGAAGATCATCAAGATCAACCACGAGACGCACCGCATCTCGCTGGGCATCAAGCAGCTGCTCGCCGATCCGTGGGAGGGCATCGCCGCCCGTTACCCCGTCGGCGCCAAGCTGAAGGGCCGCGTCACGAACATCACCGATTACGGCGCGTTCGTGGAGCTGGAGCCGGGCATCGAAGGCCTGATCCACGTGTCCGAGATGTCCTGGACGAAGAAGAACGTCCACCCCGGCAAGATCATCTCCACCTCGCAGGAGGTTGAGGTCGTGATCCTCGAGGTCGACCAGGTGAAGCGCCGCATCTCGCTCGGCCTGAAGCAGACGCTCCAGAACCCGTGGGAAGCCTTCGCCGAGAAGCACCCTGTCGGCTCCGAAGTCGAAGGCGAGGTCAAGAACAAGACCGAGTTCGGTCTGTTCATTGGTCTCGAGAACGACGTCGACGGCATGGTCCACCTCTCGGACCTCGACTGGAACCGTCCGGGCGAGCAGGTCATCGACGACTTCAAGAAGGGCGACATCGTCCGCGCTCAGGTTCTCGACGTGGACGTCGAGAAGGAGCGCATCTCGCTCGGCATCAAGCAGCTTGCGGGCGATCCCTTCGCCGAAGCCGGCGAGATCAAGAAGGGCCAGATCGTCACCTGCGAGGTACTCGAGGTGAAGGACGGCGGCCTGGAGGTGAAGATCGTCGACACCGACCTCTCCACCTTCATCAAGCGCAACGAGCTTGCTCGTGACCGCGCCGACCAGCGCCCCGAGCGCTTCGCCGCCGGCGAGAAGCTCGATGCCCGCGTCACGCAGTTCGACCGCAAGGCCCGTCGCGTCACCGTCTCCATCAAGGCCCTCGAGGTCGCTGAGGAGAAGGAAGCCATGGCTCAGTACGGCTCGACCGATTCGGGTGCGTCGCTCGGCGACATCCTCGGCGCCGCTCTGAAGGCCAAGGACAAGAAGTAATCGGGTTCTCGACCTTCGAGAGTCTGATGAATCCCCGGGCTTCGGCCCGGGGATTTTTTTATGTCCGGAGATGCGTGCGAATTCTCCCCCTCGTCATCACCGGCCTCGTGCCGGTGATGACGATAGACTGAAACACCGCGCTTCACAGTAGCGAGATGGCGGGGCCAAGCCCGGCCATGACGTCGAGGATCTTCCCGGTACGGGCGATTCCTACCGGACCCGCGCCAACCCTCGTGCCGGTTTTTTCTTGGCCGCCGCGCCCTTTGCCCTATCTGCTTGTCCGCGGGTGCATTTTAGGTGCTGCGGATTCAAACTCGCCGCCTAGAAATAGCAGTCGAAGCGCTCTAGGGTGCAGCCCTTCTCATCCGACCTGGAACCAGCAAGAGACCAATCGATGTCCATCGATGCCGAAGCCATCGCCGACCGCCGCCGTCTGCGCCGCAAGCTCTCCTTCTGGCGCGTCGCGGGATTCCTGGGCCTCATCGCGGCCGTGGCCGCCCTCGGCTATGCGGCCGCCGACCGGGCGGGATACGGGGCGATCCAGAGCCAGATCGCCCGCATTTCCGTCGACGGGGTGATCACCGGCAACCAGCGCCTCGCCGACCTGATGCAGCGGGTGGGCGATTCGGGCGCGGTTTCCGGCGTGGTGATTTCCATCAACAGCCCCGGCGGCACCACGACCGGCTCCGAGGAGCTCTACCGCAACATCCGCAGGCTTTCCGAGAAGAAGCCCGTCGTCACCTTCGTGGACGGCACGGCGGCCTCGGGCGGCTACATCACGGCGGTAGCGTCCGATTACATCGTCGCCCGGGAGACCTCGATCGTGGGCTCCATCGGCGTGCTCTTCCAGTACCCCGACGTGTCGGGCCTGATGAGCCAGGTCGGCGTGAAGCTGGAGGAGGTGAAGTCCACGCCGCTCAAGGCGGAGCCCAGCCCCTTCAAGCCCACCTCGCCGGAAGCGCGCGCCGCCATGCAATTGGTGGTCAACGACACCTATGACTGGTTCAAGACCCTGGTGCGCGAGCGCCGCCACCTGAGCGAGAGCGAGCTGGCGGCCGCCTCCACCGGCCAGGTGTTCAGCGGGCGCCAGGGCGTGCCCATGAAGCTCGTCGACCGGATCGGGGGGGAGCGCGATGCGGTCGCCTGGCTCGAGCAGAACAAGGGCGTGGCCAAGGACCTGCCGATTCGCGACTGGAAGCCGAAGAGCGACCGGGACCTTTCGATCTTCGCCATGGGCGCGACGGCGGCCGACATCCTCGGCTTCGACCGGGTGGCGGACGTCTTGCGCCGGGCATCGTCCCATGCGGAGATCGCGCAACTTGACGGCCTTCTGGCGGTCTGGCAACCTTCGGAAAAATAAAGCAACGTCAAAGATATAGCCATTCCATGATCAAATCCGAACTGGTGCTCAAGATTGCCGAGCAGAACCCGCATCTCTACCAGCGCGATGTGGAGAAGATCGTGAACGCGATCCTCGATACGATCGGCGATGCCCTCGCCAGGGGCGACCGGGTCGAGCTGCGCGGCTTCGGCGCGTTCTCGGTGAAGAAGCGGGACGCCCGCACGGGCCGCAACCCACGCACGGGCGAAGCCGTTTCCATCTCCGAAAAGGTCGTCCCCGTCTTCAAGACGGGCAAGGAAATGCGTCAGCGGCTCAATGCTCCGGCTCCCAAGGTGCTCAAGGCCGCGGCCGCTCAGTGATTGCTTGAGAGGTGTTCGTGATTCGCTTTCTGAAGGCGCTCATTCTTCTGCCGGTTGCCATCCTGGTGGTTCTGCTCGCGGTCGCGAACCGCGCCCCGGTGACCCTGTCGCTCGATCCGTTCTCCCAGGACGCGCCGGAATTCGCCACCCGGCTGCCGCTCTTCGCCGTGATCTTCGCGGCCGTCATGCTCGGCGTGGTGATCGGCGGCACAGCGGGCTGGCTCGCGCAGGGCAAGAACCGCAAGTCGCGCCGGCAGCTGCGCCGCGAGGCGCGCCAGCTGCGCTACGAGACGGAACGCCTCAAGACGCAGAACCCTCCGGCCACCACTCTGCCGGCGACCGTTTCCTCTTCTCCCGGCCCCCGGTTCTAAGACCCCTATCATGCGCGTCGTGACATCTGCCGAGATCGATCGGGTTCTCACCTTTCCGGCCCTGATCGATGCCCTGGCCGAAGCTTTTCGCGGCGACATGGTCACCCCGGTGCGCCATCACCACGAGATCGAGCGCGCCGGCGCCCATGGCACGCTCCTGCTCATGCCGTCCTGGACCGGCCCCGCTACGCCGGACGGCTTCGTGGGCGTCAAGGTCGTGTCCGTGTTTCCGGAGAACGGCGCCAAGGGCCTTCCCAGCGTCATGGGCTCCTACCTGCTGATGGACGGCGCCACGGGCGAGCCCGTGTCGGTACTCGACGGCACGCGCCTGACCGTCTGGCGCACGGCCGCCGCCTCGGCCCTGGCGGCCCGATATCTGGCGCGCGAGGATGCGAGCCGGATGGTCATGGTCGGGGCCGGGTCCCTCGCGCCGTTCCTCATCCGCGCCCATATGAGCCAGCGGCCGATCCGCGAGGTGGCGCTCTGGAACCACAACGGTGCCAAGGCCGAGACGCTCGCGGCCGAGCTGCGCCGGGAGGGCCTGCCTGTCACCGCCGTAACGGACCTGGAAGCGGCTGTGCGCGAGGCCGATCTCGTCTCCTGCGCGACCCTGTCGACGGCGCCCATCGTGAAGGGCGCCTGGCTGAAAGCGGGCGCGCATCTCGATCTCGTCGGCGCCTTCAATCTCAAGATGCGCGAGGCGGACGACGAGGCTTTGCTGCGGGCTCAGGTCCATATCGACACGCTTGCCGCCAAGACGGAAGGCGGGGACGTGGCCGTGGCGCTCCAGACCGGCGCGATGGCCGAGAGCCATATCCGTGGCACCCTCGCGGACCTGTGCCGGGGCAGGCATCGCCGCGATCCGGTGGCGATCACGGCCTTCAAGTCGGTCGGTGCGGCATTGGAGGATCTGGCTGCGGCGATGCTGGTGTGGCGCTCGCTCCCAAAAGCGTAGTAAAGTAGCCCTTATGGATAACCTGATCAAAATCTGCGGGCTCTCGACGCCCGAGACCCTCGACGTCGCCCTGGGCGCAGGCGCGGACATGGTCGGCTTCACACGAATCCCTAGGAGCCCTCGTCACGTCAGCCTCGATCTCGCCCATAAACTCTCCCTTCAGGCGAGGGGGCGGACCCAGCGCGTGGTGCTGCTGCTCAATCCGGGCGACGAGGACATCGCGCAGGCCGTCGAGGCGATCAACCCTGACCTGATCCAGTTGCATGGAAGCGAGAGCCCCGAGCGCGTCGCCGAGATCCGTTCCATGGTCAAACGCCCGGTCATGAAGGCGCTCGGCATCGCGGAGCCCTCGGATCTTGAGGCTCTCACCTCCTATGCTGGCGCCGATCGCATCTTGCTCGATGCCAAGCCGCCGCGCACGGCCAATGCGCTTCCCGGCGGCAACGGGATTGCCTTCGACTGGCGGCTGCTCAATGGGCTTGACCGCAAGCTTTCCTTCATGCTGTCAGGGGGCCTCAACCCCGACAACGTGGCGGAGGCGATCCGGCTCACGAAGCCGCAGGCCGTCGACGTGTCGTCCGGGGTGGAAAGCGGGCCGGGCCTCAAGGATCCGGCCAGGATCGAGGCCTTCATCAGGGCCGCCCGGACAGCATTCGCCGCCGCCCACCACTAAATAAAGACAGCACATCCTTCCCGGGGCGTGCTTTCAAGATCGTCAAGGCAGGACAGCCCGTGTCAGCTCAAGCCCAACCCAATTCCTTCCGCATCGGCCCCGACGAGCGCGGGCATTTCGGCCAGTTCGGCGGCCGCTTCGTGGCCGAGACCCTGATGCCGAACATCCTCGAGCTGGAAAAGGCCTACGAGGAGGCGAGGAACGACCCGACCTTCCATGCCGACATGGCGTATTTCTCCACGCATTACATCGGCCGTCCGAGCCCGCTCTATTTCGCCGAGCGCATGACCGACCATCTCGGCGGCGCAAAAATCTACTTCAAGCGCGAAGAGCTGAACCATACCGGCGCGCACAAGGTGAACAACGTGCTGGGCCAGATCCTTCTCGCCCGCCGCATGGGCAAGAAGCGCATCATCGCCGAAACCGGCGCCGGCCAGCACGGCGTCGCCACCGCGACGCTCTGCGCGCGCTTCGGCCTCGACTGCGTGGTCTATATGGGCGCCGTCGACGTGGAGCGGCAGAAGCCCAACGTGTTCCGCATGAACATGCTCGGCGCCAAGGTGGTGCCGGTGCAGTCCGGCACGAAGACCCTCAAGGACGCCATGAACGAGGCCCTCCGCGACTGGGTCACCAACGTGTCCGACACCTTCTACTGCATCGGCACGGTGGCGGGCCCGCATCCCTATCCGGCCATGGTGCGCGACTTCCAGTGCGTGATCGGCAACGAGACCCGCGAGCAGATGATGGAGGCGGAAGGCCGCCTGCCGGATTCCCTCGTCGCCTGCATCGGCGGCGGCTCCAACGCCATCGGCTTGTTCCACCCGTTCCTCGATGACAAGGATGTCGAGATCTACGGTGTCGAGGCGGCGGGCCACGGGCTCTCCGGTCTCCATGCCGCGTCCCTGACGGGCGGCCGTCCCGGTGTGCTTCACGGCAACCGGACCTATCTCCTGATGAACCGGGACGGGCAGATCGCCGATGCCCATTCCATCTCGGCCGGGCTCGATTATCCCGGCATCGGCCCCGAGCATGCCTGGCTGCACGAGATGGGCCGGGTGACATACATCTCCGCCACGGACGAGGAAGCCCTAGAGGCCTTCCAGCTCTGCTCGCGCCTCGAGGGCATCCTGCCCGCGCTGGAGCCCAGCCACGCGCTTGCCAAGGTGATGGAACTGGCCCCGCAGAAGCCCAAGGATCACCTGATGGTGGTCAACATCAGCGGCCGCGGCGACAAGGACCTGTTCCAGATCGCCGAGCACCTGGGCAACCAGATTGTTTGACGACAGTCCTGATGTCATCCCCGGCGAGCGCTAGCGAGGGAAGGGGATCCACGATCAAGCGCTGAGCTGATGGATTCCCTTCCCCTCCGCTACGCTCCGGCCGGGAATGACACGCGTGTTCATTCTCTCCTCTCCGTGCTAAAGACCCGCCCATGACAAAGCGCATCGAAGCCCGTTTCGAACAATGCCGCGCGGAAGGCCGCGCCGCTCTCGTCACCTATGTGATGGCCGGCGACCCGGATCCCGAGATCTCTCTGGAGATCCTGAAGAGCCTGCCCAAGGCGGGTGCCGACATCGTCGAGTTCGGGCTGCCCTTCACCGATCCCATGGCCGACGGACCGGCCATTCAGGCGGCGGGGTTGCGCGCCCTGAAGGTGGGCCAGGATACGGTCAAGACCCTCGACCTCATCCGTCGCTTCCGGGCCGAGGATGCGGACACGCCCGTGATCCTCATGGGCTATTTCAACCCGATCTTCGTCTACGGCGTGGACCGCTTCCTCGCTGACGCCAAGGAGGCGGGCGTCGACGGCCTGATCGTGGTCGACCTGCCGCCGGAGGAGGACGACGAGCTGTGCCTGCCGGCTCTCAAGGCGGGCCTCGCGTTCATCCGGTTGGCCACCCCGACCACGGACGACAAGCGCCTGCCGGCGGTTCTCGCGAACACAGCGGGTTTCGTCTATTACGTGTCGATCACCGGCATCACAGGCGCGGCGACGCCCGATTTCGGCAAGGTCGCGGCGGCCGTGGAGCGGATCAAGCGCCATACGCCCCTGCCGGTGGTGGTGGGCTTCGGCGTCAAGAGCGGCGCCCATGCGGCGGCGGTGGCCAAGGGGGCCGACGGCGTGGTGGTCGGCTCGGCCCTCATCGACGCGCTGAAGGGCACCCTCGATGCCGAGGATCGCGCAACGGCAGGTTCGGTCGAGGCGGTCACGAAGCTGGTGAAGGAATTGAGCGAAGGCGTCCGCTCGGTGGCAAAACGCGCGGCGGCCTAATACATAGACTGACGGACCCTCATCCTGAGGACCAGCCGAAGGCTGCGTCTCGAAGGAGGGTCCAGAGAGCACGGGAGACGCCCTGATCCTTCGAGACGGCCTGACGGCCTCCTCAGGATGAGGGCTTCCGGGGTGCTGACAGGAAGGTAAAGCGATGAACTGGATTTCCGAAGTCGTCCGTCCGAAGATCAAGACGCTCTTCAAGCGCGAGACGCCGGACAATCTCTGGATCAAGTGCCCGGAGACCGGACAGGTCGTGTTCCACAAGGACGTGGAGGCGAACCAGTGGGTGATCCCCGGCTCCAACCATCACATGCGCATCTCGGCCACCCAGCGCCTTCAGCTCATGTTCGACGGCGCCACCTGGCTCGACGTCGCCCTGCCGGAGGTGGCCGTCGATCCGCTGAAATTCCGTGACGAGAAGCGCTATATCGACCGCTTGAAGGACGCCCGCACCAAGACCGGCCAGCAGGACGCGTTCAAGGTCGGCTTCGGCCGGGTCGCCGAACTCCCGATGACCATCGCGGTCCAGGATTTCGGCTTCATGGGAGGCTCGCTCGGCATGGCGGCCGGCGAGGCCTTCATCAAGGGCGCCGAGACGGCGCTCGACAAGAAGACGCCCTTCGTGCTCTTCGCCGGTTCCGGCGGCGCGCGCATGCAGGAGGGCATCCTGTCCCTCATGCAGATGCCGCGAACCACGGTGGCGATCCGCCGCCTGCGCGACGCGAAGCTGCCCTACATCGTCGTGCTCACCAACCCGACCACGGGCGGCGTGACGGCCTCCTATGCCATGCTCGGCGACGTGCATCTGGCCGAGCCCGGCGCGCTCATCGGCTTCGCCGGCCCGCGCGTCATCGAGCAGACCATCCGCGAGAAGCTGCCCGACGGCTTCCAGCGCTCCGAATACCTGAAGGATCATGGCATGGTAGACGCGGTCGTGCACCGGCACGACCTGAAGGAGACGGTGGCCCGCCTGTCGCGCCTCTTCACCAAGGCACCGGCCGTCAGCCCTGTCGTTAATCCCGTGCCGGTGAACGCCGAGATCACGGCTGCGGCCGCCGAGTAAGCGAGACCAGGGCGATGGAATCCTCCGACGCGCACCGTCAATGACGGTGCGCGAAGCGGCGACCATCCTCTCAATCATGTCCAATGTCGTCGACGCTAGAGCATCGGACCCAAAAGTGGATTTGCACTTTTGGGGTCAATCCGATGCTCCGCTCTTTCGATGAGCACATCGTTGGGGGCGGAAAACCGGATCCACTTTTCCGCACGATGTGCTAGGCGCGTGAACAGTTGTCCGAAGTGACTCCACACCGTCAGGCTGGCTATCTGCCGGCACCACTCCGGCCGGCATCCCCGCGATTGCCGGTGCTGCCTTGGTCGCCTGTTCGCGTGCCAGCGCCTTCCGATAAGGCCCGGCACACACCGTTAATACGCTGCTCCCCTACGATACATTGTCTCTCGTGAGGGCCGGGTTCCGCGAACGTAGGCTTAAGCCCAGCGAGCAAGAATCCAGCCAGTGCGATTCCACATACCCTGATCATCGGCCCCTCCGTCGGCGATGATCGGAGTTTGAACCACTTTGCGGCCGGGGGCCGTGCATTGCGTCACATAGGCGAAATTCGGTGCGTTCAAGACAAGGAAAGGCTATCACGAGGAGCGTCCATAGCGCGGATCTGGCAGCAACATGGTCACGGGCCACTCCTATGCACCTGATCGCTTAAGCGACGAGCCGCCTAACGACGCCTCTCTTCCCCCCTCAAGCGGCAAGTGGTAGTCCCGGCATCCTGAAGGGAATGAGGAAGTCGGACATGAGTGTTAGCGGTGCTTTTGAGTCCTCCGATGCGCTGATCGCGCGCTTTCTCGCCCTGCACCCGAAGACCATCGATCTTTCGCTCGGGCGCATCCAGCGGCTTCTGGCCCAGCTCGGCCATCCGGAGCGCCGCCTGCCGCCGGTCATCCATGTGGCCGGTACCAACGGCAAGGGCTCGACCATCGCGTTCATGCGGGCGATCCTGGAAAGCGCGGGACTTGCCGTCCACGTCTATACCTCGCCCCATCTCGTGCGCTTTCATGAGCGCATCCGCCTGGGCCGGATCGGCGGCGGCGGCCGCTATGTGAGCGAGGAGAGGCTCGTCGAGGCCTTCCGCCGTTGCGAGGCGGTGAACGCGGGGGAGCCCATCACGGTGTTCGAGATCACGACCGCGGCGGCCCTGCTGATCTTCGCTGAAGAGCCCGCCGACGTGCTCCTGCTCGAAGTCGGCCTGGGAGGTCGCTTCGACGCCACCAACGTCATCGACCGGCCGGCGGCCGCCGTCGTTACGCCCATCGGGCATGATCACGCGGAATATCTCGGCACGACCCTGCAGGCCATCGCCAGGGAGAAGGCCGGCATCTTCAAGCCCGGCTGCCCGGCCGTCATCGCCCCGCAGGATTACACCGAAGCCGACCAGACCCTGGTCGGCGAAGCCGAGCGCATCGGCGCTTCCCCGCTCCTCGTCGGCCAGCAGGACTTTTCCGTGCACGAAGAGGGCGGGCGCCTTGTCTACCAGGACGAGAAAGGGCTTCTCGACCTGCCGCGTCCACGGCTTATCGGCCGCCATCAGTTCACGAATGCAGGCACGGCGATTGCGGCGCTTCGCGCAGCCGGCTTCGGGCAGTTCGAGACCTCGGCTTTCGAGTCGGGCCTCACCCGCGCCGAATGGCCGGGCCGCCTCCAGCGCCTCAACCGGGGCCGCCTGCCGGAGATTGCCCCGCAGGGCTGCGAGCTCTGGCTCGACGGCGGGCACAATCCCGACGGCGGCCGGGTGCTCGCCGCCGCCATGGCGGATCGGAGTGAGCGCTCGGACGCGCCCCTCGTGCTGATCGCCGGCATGCTCGGCACCAAGGACAGTCAGGCCTTCTTCAAGAACTTTTCCGGCCTCGCCCGCGAGGTGATCGCGGTGCCGATCTCAGGCCAGATCGCCGCGCGCCCGGCGGAAGAGGTTGCTGCCATCGCGGCCAGCGTGGGGCTCACCACGTCGACGGCCTCGAGCGTCGAATCGGCCCTCGCGTCGCTCCACAACTACGTCTGGGACCACCCGCCCCGCGTGCTGATCTGCGGCTCGCTCTATCTCGCCGGCGAGGTGCTGGCGGCGAACGGGACGTTGCCGGAATAGGGAGCCGCATCTAATCTGTATCGAGCATCGGATCGGGCAGATTGTACGTGTCCCATAAGCGTTTTGGGATGGCCTTGCCGACGGAAAACTCGAAACTTTGCACTGCTTGGCGATCTGCGCTGAGGCCACATCTGAAGGTCAAGTCATACCATTTCCTCTCGCTGCGGAACGCGGCTCCCTCGGCAACAACGCTGTTGTTTCCGATTGTCACGTCCGACTTTGCATAAGCGACGATCCGGTCAGGATGGAACTGTTTGAGCGATACTGCGATCTGGGCCATCGCTTCAATATCGCAGAGCTGCTCCAGCCGCGTATCTTCTTGGAAGAGCGGCAGCATCTCACGCATCTTACGACTTAAGGGATGAGCAAGCGCCTCGCCCGATAGGATCTGGGTTGCACGGATTGTGCCCAGCCGTTCAGGATTGGCCTTGTCGGCAGATGCCTCTGGCTGCGGCAGGTTCTGGTCGGCGGCTTCTGTTCGCGCCGAATGGGTGAGTTCCCGCAATTGCTCCGGTGTCCAGATTTCAACCGGCAGGCCCTCCTGCAGAGGCGGCGACGGGCGACGGGAAGGTGCCGGAAAGGTAAACGGCAGAAGCAGAAGGGTGTGCAGCACTGACGAGACGATGACGCCATATGCCTTGGCACGAGGGAGGAAAGTAAGTTGCTTTATCCTTCGGCTCAAAATGTCTGCGTTCGGCGTCCATTCCCGAACACCCCTCTATGGCCAAGCTTAAGCCTTATCGGGTGACATTGTAGCAAGAGTGCGGCAATGTTCGGACGGACAGTCAGGTATAAATGAGCCTAAATGCGGATGGCCGGGACAAGCCCGGCCATGAAGTTAAGTGCGATTCTAGCAACGGATTTAAGCCGAAGCCTGGATCCAGCGGGAGAGCTCGCCCTTGGGGGCGGCGCCGACCTTCTGGGCGACGACCTTGCCGTCCTTGAACACCATCAGGGCCGGGATCGACCGGATGCCGAGCTGGGAGGAGATCTGCGGGTTCTCGTCCACGTTGAGCTTGGCGATCTTCACCTTGCCGGCCATCTCGTTGGAAATCTCTTCCAGGGCCGGGCCGATCATGCGGCAGGGTCCGCACCATTCCGCCCAGAAATCGACCACGACGGGCTCGGAGGATTGCAGGACATCCTGCGCGAAGCTTGAATCGGTCACCTTTACGGTTGCCATCAGATCACCTTTGACTTGAGCGCGACTCAGCGTCGAGCCGCTCGGCTATAGGGCCAAGGTAAGAACCCGGCTTGAGGGAATCAAGCAAGGGCTCCTTCCCTCACGCCGCTTTGATGAGGGTAAGTGCGGATTCCAGGTCGGGTTCCAGGAGCTCGTGGATCACGGGCCCCGAGGTCCAGATCAGGAAGGTGCGGATGCGCTTCTCCGGATAGATCTCGGCAAGGAGCGCCCGGTAGAGGGCGAGCTGCGCCACATAGGAGCGCGGCGGCGGCTGGCCCAGCTTCGGCGGGCGCGCCGTGGTCTTGAAATCGGCCACCAGCACGTCCGTATCGAGCACGGCCAGCCGGTCGATCTGGCCCGATACCAGGATCTCGCCCTCGACTGTGAGCACCCGCCCGGCGATGGGCGCCTCCGCCCGCGATCCCTTGCCGAAGAGAGGCTTCAGGTCCGCATGGTCGAGAACCCCGAGGGCATTGGTCAGGATCAATTCGCCCAGGTCCTGGGGAAGACGCGGGGCGCGGGCCTTGATGTAGGCGCGCGCCATGCTCTCCCGGTGCTCGGGCGCCAGTGCGGGCAGGCGCTCCAGCAGGGCATGGACCAGGGTGCCGCGTAAGCGAGCCTCGGGCGCATAAGGTCCGTCGCCCGGACGCGTCATGCGGTCTGCGGCGCCGAGCGCGCTGGAGGGGCGGATCGGGGGCAGGGGCTCCGGCTCCGGCCGGGCGGACGTGGTCAGCCAGTCAGGAACCGCGATGGGATCGAGAGGCGGCACGTCGGATTCGGCTTTGATCGTGCGCGCAAGGGGTGAGCCGTCGCGCCAGACCGAGATCGGGCCGTAGGGGGCCTCGTCCAGCTCCAGGCCGCCGGCCTTGGCAACGAGCCCGTGGCGGATCATCTCGCACCAGGCTTCCTGCTTGGTCTCGTTGCCGTTCGTCCGGTAGGGGGCGATCACCAGCCGGTCCTTGGCACGGGTCATGGCGACGTAGAGCAGGCGGTTGTGCTCCTCGTAGCCCTTGGCGTGCAGAAGGTCGCGCGCCTCTCTCATCACGCTCGAATCGGAGGTCCTGCCGGGCGCCCAGACCGGGATCCTGCCGCCGGTCGCGGTCCGCAGCTGCAGCAGCGGCGGATCTCTCCCCAGCACCTCGCAGCCGTCGATGAGCACCACGATGGGTGCTTCCAGGCCCTTCGCGCCGTGCACGGTCATCACGCGCACTTCGTTGTTCACGGAATCGAGGTCGCGCTTGATCGTGTGCGAGGCGGATTCGAACCGGTTGAGGAAGACCGTGAGGGAGGGCGTCTCCGTCATCTCGGATTGATGGGCGAAGCACAGGAAGGCGTCGATGGCATCGCCCGCTTCGCTGCCCAGGCGCGCCACGAGCAGCGAGCGTCCGCCGCGCGGACCGAGCAGGGTGGCGAAGAAGCCGAAGGGGCCGTGGACGCGCGCAAGAGCGCGCCATGCGTTCAAGGCCTCGCATCCGCGCTTGGCTTTTGCGTCACCCACTTCCGCATGGCGCATCAGGGCGGCGTGAAGCGACTCCTCGTCCGCCCGGTCGGCGGCGATGCGGATGAGATCGTCGTCGGTCAGGCCGACGAGGGGCGATTTCAGGGCAGTCGCGAGCGTGAGATCGTCGTCCGGCAGAAGCGCCGCGCGTCCGGCTGCCACGAGATCGAGCACGGCGATATGCTCGCCGATATTGAGCCGGTCCGCGCCGGCCACGGGCACGCTCGCTTCCTTGAGCGCGCGGATCACCGACTCGAAAGCCGCGCCGCGCTTGCGCACCAGAACGAGCACGTCTCCGGCGGACCACAGGCGGCCCATCTCGTCGCCCTTGGTGGTCCAGCACTTCACCGCCTGCGCGATGCGGCGCGCGACGACGACGGGCGGCGAATGCTGCTCCGGCTCGTCGATGGGCAGCACCCAGGCCTCGGGTTCTTCCTCCTTGGCGGGCATTTCCAGCGGCCACATTTCCACGAGGCCCGGCGCGTGCGGGCGCGCGCTCTCGTGCACGGTGCCGACCGCCTTGTCCTCGAAAGACAGGCCCTTGAAATTCGCCTCGACCGCGAAGGTGGCGTCCACGGCCGACAGCACGGCCCTGGCCGAACGGAACGACATGGTGAGCGAGACGTCCTCGAAATGGAGCTCGGCGTTTCTCACCTTCTGCGACCAGCTCCGGCGCGTCGTCTCGAATTCCTGCGGGGCGGCTCCCTGGAAACCGTAGATCGACTGCTTAGGATCGCCCACGGCGAAGAGCGTGCGCACGCGTGAGGCGGCCGCACCTGCGCCTGCGGTGAAATCCTCCGTGATCTTGCGCAGGATTTCCCATTGCTCCGGGTTCGTGTCCTGCGCCTCGTCGATCAGCACGTGGTCAATGCCGCGATCCAGCTTGTAGAGCACCCAGGCGGTGTCGCCGCGCGAGAGCAGCGCCAGGGTCTTGTCGATCAGGTCCTGGAAGTCGAGCGCGCCGAGGCGCATCTTCGCCTGCTCGACGCGAGTATGAATCTCGGCCGCGAGCGTGAACAGCGCGCCGGTCCGCTCGGCGGCACGCGCGGCCTTGCGCTTGTCGATGAGGGAGCACACCCGCTCCTGCTCGCGCAGCAGCCGGTCCTTGAAGCTCTCGCCGACATCCTTGGTCAGGAAAGCCGATCCCTTGCGCGGCGTGCCGGCATCGGTGAGAAAGATCGAGAGATAGTTTTCGAGTTTCTCCGACCTCTCCTTCGCCTCGGCGGCCGCGATAAAGGACGCCGCCCGCTTCTGATCGGTCGCCTTGCCGGCGAGCAATTCTTGCGCGATGGCGGGCCATTCTTCCGGCCTGACCCCGCCTTCGAGCATGGCGGTCTCGACGCTCTCGAGCGTCTCGTCAGCGCCGAGCCCCAGTTCCCTGCGAAGCCGCGCAGGGCCTGTTGCATCGTGCAGGAAGGTCTTGCACTTCAAGGCCGCGTTGATCGCACCGGAGAGCGCATCGCCCACCGCGTCGACGCTGATGGTATCGAGCGCTTCGGCCAGTTCCGGGAAATTGCCGCTGGCCGCATCGGCCATCACGTTGGCGGTGGCCTGGGACAGCATCTCGTCGGTCTGGCTCTCATCGAGCACGGCGAAGCGCGCCGGCACATTGGCCTCGAACGGCACGAGATGCAGAAGCCGCTCGCAGAAAGCGTGGATGGTGTCGATCTTCAGGCCACCGGGGGTTTCCACCGCACGCGCAAAGAGGGTGCGCGCGAGCTTCACCTGGGCGCGCGTCGGCTTCTCGCCTTCGAGCTCCGTCAGCTCCTTGACGAGGCTTTCCTCGTCGAGCGTAACCCAGCGGCCGAGGCGCTCGAACACGCGGATCGCCATGTTGGCGGCCGCCGCCTTGGTGAAGGTCAGGCAGAGAATGCGGCCCGGCAGCGAACCCGCGAGCAGCAGGCGTACGACGCGATCGGTGAGCACCTTGGTCTTGCCCGCGCCCGCATTGGCCGACACCCAGGCGGAAGCACGCGGGTTGGCGGCGCGGCGCTGTGCGTCCTTGGTGTATTCCGGGATGACGAGATCGGTGCTCATTCGGATCCCTCAGCCCCGCCCGCGCTCGCCAGCGACCATTCCTTCACCCGTGCCAGATGGTCGTATTCGGAGAACTTGCGCGCATATTTCGGAAAGGGCCGCGAGACGTAAGCTGCTTCGCCCTTGGCATAGCGCACGATCATGCCCTCGAACCGGCGGCGATGCTCCTCGACGATCTCGGGCACGGAGCGCTCTTCCTTGCCGGTCGGCCCGATCTCGCGCGGCTTGATCGGCTCGCGCCCGCCGGTGGTGTGGACGTAGATCAGGTCCGGCGTGTCCTTCGCCACCGGCAGCCCCTTGAAGGCGCCCTTCATCAGCATCATGGCTTCCAGCGTCAGTTGTGGCGAGAAGCCGGCATAGACTTCCTTCACGCCGGGCGGTTGGCCGGTCTTGAAATCAATGATGGCGAAGCGGCCGTCACGGCGATGCTCGATGCGGTCGGCGCGGGCACGCAGGTTGAAGATCGTGCCGTCCGGCAGCGGGATCGACAGGCGGCCGGAACGTTCCGCGTAGACCTCGACGAGGTCTGGGCGGCGGTTCTGCTCCCACACGACAAATTCGGTGGCGAGCCGCGTGAAGCGCGGCCACCATTCCGCGTAGAGTTCGGGATAGGCCTCGGCGATGTCGGCAAAGGCGTCGGTGCCAAGCGCGAGCAGGATCTCCTGCGCATGGGCCGGCAGTGCCTTCGGGTATTGCTCGGCGAATGTGCCAAGCACGTCGTGGATGATCGTGCCGCGATCCGCCGCGCTCGGCGTCACGGCAATCGCATCGAGCGCGTCGAGCTTGAGGATATGGCGCGCGAAGATCGAATAGGGATCGCGCACCAGGGTCTCGATTTCCGTAACGCTCAAGGAGCGCGGGAACAGCGCCGGATCGGGCTTCGGCCGCGGGCGCGGCAGCGACGGCGCGGGTTCCGGCGTGTCGAGATTGCGCGCGAGCCGGCGGTAATACTCGCCGGCCTTCGTCATGCGCTCCCACACGTCCTTGCCGGTGAAGGCTTTCAGACGCTGCAGGAAGCGCGAAGGCACCATGGGCGAGCCGTCGCGCTTGTGCGCGCGGGTGATCACCACGTCGTGCGTGCCCAGCGCCTGCACGAAATCATGCGCCGTCTGGCCGATGCGCCGCTCCGGCGGCATCAGCCCGACGCGCGAACGCATGGGTCGGTTGAGGAAGGCATCCGTCACCGTGCGCGGCGGCCAGGAGCCTTCGTCCAGTCCGCCCAGCACCACGCGGTCGACCGAGAGAAGACGTGCTTCGAGAAGACCGAGGATCTTCAGGCGCCGGTGCGTGGCGCGGGGCGAAGGGCTCAAGGAGCGCTGCTTGGCGAGCGCCGTGAAGAAGGTCGGATAATCGACGAAGCGGCCCGCGAGGGGATGGCCCTCTTCCTCGCGGATGTCGGAATGTTCGAGATCGTCGAAGAGCGCGGCGAGCGCCTCCTTCGAGGAATCGTCGTTCTGCTCCACCGGTTCGTCCTCGGGGCCGGCCCAGAGCAACTCGACGGCGCGGCGGTGATGCTCCACGAGGGACATGAGGTCGAGACGCCCTTCGCCATGAACGGACGGCGCGAACGTGTCGAAGGCAACGCCGAGACGCTGCAGCAATTCGTCTGCGAGGTCCCAGTCGGCCTCCGACAGGCGCCTGCGTGGGCGCGGCGTGCGGTGATCGTTCCCGGCGCGGCGGCTGGCGAGCGCGGCGCGCATGCCCTCGATGCCGAGCGCGGGAGCGGGCCCGCGCAGCACGCCGATTTCAAGCACGCTTGCCGCATGCTCGACCGTTTCGCGGGGCAGGCCGAGCCGCACCATCGGATGCGCGAGCAGCGCGAGAAGTCGCACGGGCCGCAGGTCGTCGGCCGCCGCTTCCGCGGCCAGTCGCGCGAGGCGTCCTGCAGGCGTGTCGGAGAGTGGAATGCCGGCCGAATCCTCGACGCTTAGGCCCCAGCGGGCGAGCTCCGCCGTCACACGGGTGGCGAGGGCACGATCCGGCGTGACGAGGGCTGCGGTCTTGTGCGGATGAGCCATGGTTTCGCGCAGCGCGATGGCGATGGCCAGCGCCTCCTCGCGCTCGTCCATCGCCTCGATGATGGAAAGCCCCTCGCAGCCGCGTGCGCTCAGGGCCACGCGATCCTCAGGGACGATCAGCGACCAGCGGTCCGTGGTATCTGCCGGGCGCAGGGCTTCGGAGAGCAGATGGTTGCGGGCCTGCGCGGCATCCGGCAATTCGCCGAGAACGGTGACGGCGGAGCGCGTGATGCGCACATGCTTGTCCAGGAGGCGGCGAAGCGAGGCCTGCGGATGGCCGTGCACCGGATCGGTCTCGTCGTCGCCGATGCCGCCGATGGTCGACCAGCTCTCCTCGTCGAGAGCCGTGTCGAGCCCCGGCAGCACGATGGCGCCCTTGGGCAGGCGCGCGATGACGCCCATGAGGTGCGCGGTCGCCGGCACCGAACCGGTCGAGCCCGCGACGATGATCGGGTGTTCGGGCCGCTCGCGGGTCAAGCGCCGCGCCTCCGCGTCGAGCAGCGCGTTGCGCCGCTGCGCAGGGTCGCTCGCCTGGCGCTCGGCGAGAATTTTCGGCCAGTTCTCGCTCGCGATCTGCACGAAGTGGCGCGTGATCTCGAAATATTTCGAGTAGTCCGCATCCACCGCCAGTTCGAGGGCATGCCAGTCGATGCCTTCCGTCGTGAAGGCATCCATCAGGGTCTCGAGATCGCCCGCGAGGTTCACCGCGTCGGCGGGCGAGGCCGGCACCATGAACGGCACCTCGGGGCCGAGCTGCAGCAGCGCGCGGTCCACCTCGGCCGACCAGCGCTGCACGAGGCGCGTGAGGATGAGGCGGCGCTCCAGGGGCGGGATCGGCGGCTTGAGGCTCGCGGCTTCCTGCAGCGGCGTGCCTTCCAGCCCCGTCAGCTCGAACTCGGCCTCGTCGGTTTCGCCCAAGGGCACGATCCGCGGCAGAAGCTGCGCCCGGCCGGCGCCGCGCTCGGCGAGCAGCGCGATCAGCGCGCGGGTGGCACGGCGGTTGGGCACATAGATCGTGATGTCGGACAGGGCCGCGGGATCATCCGGCAGCGGGCCGACGAGATGGCCGTCGACCAGCGCGTCCACCAGGGTCGGCAGGAAGGCGCAACCCGGAGGAACCGAAAAGACGCGCGGCTGGGTCGGCACTCGAAAACCTCATCGCTTGCTGGCGGCGAGGCATTGTTCGGCCTCGGTAATCGCCTGAGGCTCCCCAACATGCAGCCATTGCCCCTCCATGCACAAGCCGTAGAGGCGCTCCTTCGCGATGGCGCGGTCGTAGAAGGCGTTGGCCGAGAACGCTCCGTCCGGGGTTCCGTGAACGAGTTCCGGCTTCACGATGGCGACGCCCGCATAGGCGAAAGGCGCGCTCGGATCCGTTCCGCGGCGGCGCAGGCGCCCGCTCTCGTCCCTATGAAAATCGCCCCGGCCTTCGAATCCGATGCTTGTGGATAACGGGGCCACCAGCATCAGGATGTCCATCCGCTCCGGGTCCCAGGCTGCCACGAGACGCTTCAGATTCGGCTCTTTCCCCTCGATCCAGAGCGAATCGGAGTTGAAGGTGATGAAGGGCTCGTCGCCTAAAAGCGGCAGGGCCTTCTTCACGCCGCCGCCGGTTTCAAGGAGCTCGCCGCGCTCGTCCGAGATGACGATGCGCGGGAATTCACGGGTGCTCAGGTGCGCTTCGAGCATGTCGGCGAAGTGGTGCACGTTCACTACCACCGTGTCGATGCCTGCCTCGTGCAGCCGGTCGAGGGCGAAGTCGACGAGGCTTTGTCCCGCCACCTTCACGAGAGGTTTTGGCATGGTGGCCGTGATCGGCAGCATGCGTTTCCCTAAGCCTGCAGCGAGAACGATGGCTTTGTGCGGCGCGCGCGGGGAGGTCTGGGACAAGGAGCTGGCTCAGGATTCGGGAGGGAGTTCATCCGCCTGCGGGATGAGCCTCGGCAGATAGTTTTCATACCAGACCTTGAGCTTGCCCAGGGCCGGATGGGCGAGGTTGCGGATGAGATAGGCTTCGATCCGCGGCAGATGCTTGAGGTAATGCGGCTTGCCGTCGCGCCGGTCGAGGCGGGCGAAAATACCGAGGATCTTGGTGGCGCGCTGGCCCGCCATGATCGCGTAGGCGCGGGCGAAGGCCGACACGTCGAAGCTAAGATCGGCGGCCTTCCGGTCGCGGGCATAGAGGCCGATGAGCTTCAGTTCGAGCTCGGGCGGCACGGTCACGCGCGCGTCCTGCAGGAGCGACGCGACATCGTAGGCCGGAGAGCCCAGCACCGCATCCTGGAAGTCGATCATGCCGACGCGCTGCAGGCCTTCGCGCTCAGGCAACCAGATCAGATTGGGCGAGTGGTAGTCGCGCAGGGTCCAGGTGGCCGGGGCGGCGAGAACCTCGCCCAGGGTCTCGGTCCAGAGATTGACGAACTCGGCCCGCGCCGAGCCCGAGAGCTGCGTGCCGATGATGTGGGGCACGTACCAGTCGAGCAGAAGCTCCACCTCGATGAGGAGGGCTTCGAGATCGTAGGGCGGGATCGGATGGTCGATGCCGTCCGCCACGGGGAGCACCTGCGGCAGGGTCTGGCCGTGGAGCTGCGCGAGAACCCTGGTCGCCTCCGCGTAGCGCTCCGGGATCGGACCCCTGGCGTCGGTGACGGGCTCGGAGCCGAGATCCTCGATGAGCAGAAGGCCGGCCTCCAGGTCCTCGCCGTAGATGTAGGGCGCGCTGAAGCCTAAGGCGCGCAGGCCCTTGTCCATGGCGACAAACGCATTCACCGTCTCGGCGAGCTTCGCGATGGTCGTGTAGGGCTTGCCGCGCCGCACGGCGGGCCCGACCGGGCGCGGAGGCGAGATCATCAGCAGCGCGGTCGAGCCGTCCGGCTTCACCAGGCGCTCGTAGGAGCGGATCACGGAGGCGTCGCTCGGCATGGGCTGACGCTTCGCATCGCCCCAGCCGCAGCGCTCGACGAGGCTGCGGTAGGCTTTCATGCGCTGGAGCCGGGACGCGAAGGCGCCGGTTCCGGTGAGCATTGCGAGGCGGCCGCGCCCCTGGCTGCCGGGAGCGAAATCGAGGCGGATGTCGAGATGCTCGGGGTTCAACGCGTCGTCGGCGCGCTCCGGCCATTCGACGAGCGCGATGGCGTTTTCCGTCATCTCGTCCCAGCCCAGCTCCGCGAGTTCGTAGCCACCGGAAAGGCGGTAGAAATCCGCGTGGACGATAGGCGGACGCTGGCCGTCATAGACCTGCATCAGGGTGAAGGTGGGGCTTGGAACCTCGAGTTCCGGATCGCCCGCGAGGGTCCGCACCAAGGCGCGGGCGAGCGTCGTCTTGCCGGCGCCGAGGCCGCCCGACAGGGTGACGAGGTCCCCCGGTTTCAGTTCTTCGGCCAGGATCCTCGCAAAGCGCTCCGTCGACTCGTGGTCGGGAAGCGTCACGATCCATGCGGCTTGCAAAAGGTCCTGCTCGGGCATGAGGGCCAGTCCATTCACCATCGCTGTTCCTACTCGGCTGCGATTGGAGTTAGCGCAGATTGCGCGGATCGGCCATCGGACGGCGTCTCGTGCCGGTCATTGGGGAAGATGCACGTGACCGTGGTGCCGAGGCCGGGCGTGGACGAGACCTCGATGCGCCCGCCATGCAGCTCCACGAAGGAACGCACGATGGACAGCCCCAGGCCCACGCCGCGATGGCGCGTTCCCAGCGTATGGCTCTCGAACCGCTCGAAGATGCGCGCCTTGATCTCGGCCGGAATACCGCGCCCCTGATCCTTCACGTCGAAGATCACCTCGCCGCCGCGCTTGCGCGCCGACACCTGGATGGTCTGGCCGGGCGAAGAGAAGCCGACCGCGTTGGAGAGCAGGTTGAACAGGATCTGGCGCACGCGCTTGCCGTCGGCCACGAAGGTACCGATGTCGTCCGGCGTGTCGATGACCAGGTTGAGCGAGGATTCCGCCAGCCGGTCCTCGAGCCCGCGCATGGCGGCCTCGATGGTGGAGCGGATGTCGACGATCTCCGGCGTCAGCTCCAGCGAACCGGTGTCGATGGACGCGAGATCGAGAATGTCGTTGAGGATCGCGAGCAGCGAGGCCGAGGAGCGCATGATGTGGTCGGCGTAGTCGCGCTGGCGCGGATTGAGGGCGCCCACCGTTTCGTCGCCGAGCAATTGCGTGAAGCCGATGATGTTGGTGAGCGGCGAGCGCAGCTCATAGGATACGTGGTGCACGAATTCGTCGCGCAGCCGCGAGGCGCGTTCCAGCGCTTCATTGCGCTCGGTGAGCGCGCGCTCCACGTTCACGCTCGCGGTCACGTCCGTGAAGCTCAGGAGCGTCGCGCCGTCGGGCAGGGGCTGCGCGGTGCAGTCGAGCGCCGTGCCGTCGTGGCGTTCAATGCGGCAGGTGAGGCCCATGCGCATGTCGGCGAGGCCCGCCACCGCGCCTCGAATGTCGATCCACGGCTCGTCCTGCGGCGCCAGCAGGCGGGCGGCCCTGATGATGGTGTCGATATGTGGGTTTTCCGCCGTCATCTCGGACGACAGGTTCCACATGTCGGCAAAGGCGCGGTTGTGCAGCTTGAGGCGCCCGTCGGAGCCGAATACGGCGACGCCTTCCTTCAGCGTATCGAGGGTCTCGGACTGCACGCGGGTCAGCGAATGCACCTGCGAAGCCAGCTCAAAACGTTCGCTCACGTCGTCGAACAGGTACGTGACGCCGCCCTGCGGATTGGGGTTGATGACCACGCGCAGGGTGCGCCGGTCGGGCAGGTGCCACCAGGTCTCCTGCTGCTCCACCGAGTGGTAGCCGTGCAGGAACTCGGTCTTCCAGGCGCGGAAATCCGCCTGCTCGGGAAGCTTGCGGCCGGTGCGCAGCTTGTCGAGCACCTCGCTGTCCGTGGGGCGCGAGGCCAGGAACGCGGCGTCGAGGCCCCAGAGGCGCTGATAGGCGGCGTTGCTGAAGATGAGATTCTGCGAGCCGTCGAAGATCGCGACGGCGGTCGGCAGCTGGTCCAGGGTGCGCACATGGGCGTCCATCTGGCGCTGCAGATCGGTGCGCACCGCTTCGAGTTCGGAGACGTCCACGGCGATGCCCGCGCTGCCGCCGGCCGTCGGACGTTCGATCACGTCGAGCACCGCGCGATGGCCTGCGACGACCGCCGTGACTCTCCCTGAGAAGGTGACGCCGGACAGGCGCTGCCGCCGCGCCTCGTCCCGGGTGCCCGTGCCGAGGAGTTCGAGGGAGCGGGCGATGGCGTCGTCGAGATCCCTGGCCTCGACGGAGCGCAGATAGGCCTGGTTCGCCCAGAGCAGCTTGTCGTCCGTATCGCGGATCCAGAGCGGATAGGCGACGTCGTCGAGCAGCATCGTCATGGAGCGCAGGTCGCTGCGCGCGACCGCGAGCTGGCCCTGAACCTTCATGAGCTCGGCCCGGTCGCCGGTCACGTCCCGCAGGCGCAGGAGCGCCCGCCCGCCGATGGTGCGGCCTTCCACGTCGACGAAGCGGCTGCCCGCGGTGCAGCGCCCGGTCAGGCGGAAGGCCTGGCCGCGCTCTTTCAGCTGTTCGAGGGCGCCCTCGACCGCCGTGGCGTCCGTCGGGGCGAGCCAAGTGCCGAAAGCGAGGGCGCGCTGGGCCGAGGCGTTCTCGCCGACGATGGTCGGATCGCCCTGGAAGCGCGGTTCCCCGTTCCGCCCGGGCCAGCTCACGAGGAGCTGGCGCTCCGACCCCATGAGGAGGGTCGCGAGATCGTCCGAGCCGCGCAGGGCGTCGAGCTCGTTGCGCAGGCGCCGTTCCCTCCGGGCGGCGCGCTTGCGCTCGTGCATCAGCAGCAGGGCGGCGGTGGTCGAGACGGCGACGAGGCCCATGAAGAGGCCGAAATAGACCGCATTGTGCAGATCGAAGCCGTTCAGGAAGCCGAGGAGGTCCGAGGCCCTTTCCGTGATCGGGAGCAGGAGATCATTGGCGAGGGCCGCCTGGGAGGTGCCGGTCAGGAGCGTCAGGGACAGGGGAACGCGGGCCGAACCGACGAGGGAGCCTTTCCCATCGCTGTTGCCGTCGTGACGCTCCCAATGCCCGGCCATGCCGTGCTGCCCTTCCTTTGTTGACGGCCGAAAACAAGGCCAAGTTGGATCGATCCCCGGCCACGCCTCGCGGCACTGCAGGGGTCAACCGTCTACGCATGAACGGAACTGCCGGCGCAGGTTCGAAGCCACAGCACAGCCGGTCGATTCGTGTTCACTCTAGACTACCCCCGACTCCGCCAGGAAGAGGGTTAACACCGGCTTAAACTTCCTTTGGAGAACCTGTGTGCAATTCCTCGAACCATATTGCATTTGTGACACACACATGCCGGTGCGACAGTTTGTTCGATTCGGTTGCCTCCTGAGAGTCGGGCCGATCAATCGCTTCCCTCTTCGTCATGGCCGGCCCTGTGCCGGCCATCTCGATCCGAAGAGCACAGTGTTTCAATCAATCGGGATCACCGGCACAAGACCGGTGATGACGCGAGAGGGGATGACCACGCATTTCCGGCCAGACACTGAGCAAGAAAAAGCCCGGCTTTAAGCCGGGCTTTCATTCATTCGCGAGGAACCGACCGATCAGTAGCGGTAGTGATCCGGCTTGAACGGGCCCTGCTCGGACACGCCGATATAGGACGCCTGGTCGGGGCGCAGCTTGGTGAGCTTCACGCCGATCTTCTCGAGGTGCAGCGAGGCGACCTTCTCGTCCAGGTGCTTGGGCAGGGTGTAGACCTTGCGCTCGTATCTGCCCTGCTGGGTGAAGAGCTCGATCTGAGCCAGCGTCTGGTTGGTGAACGAGGCCGACATCACGAAGGACGGGTGACCCATGGCATTGCCGAGGTTCACGAGACGGCCTTCCGAGAGCAGGATGATGCGGTGCCCGTCGGCGAACTCGATCTCGTCCACCTGCGGCTTGATGTTCGTCCACTTGAGGTTCTTGAGGCCGGCGACTTGGATCTCGTTGTCGAAGTGGCCGATGTTGCAGACGATGGCCCGGTCCTTCATGGCCCGCATGTGATCGAGGGTGATCACGTCCTTGTTGCCGGTGGCGGTGACGAAGATGTCGGCGCGCGAAACGGCGTCCTCCATGGTCGTGACCTCATAGCCTTCCATGGCAGCCTGGAGGGCGCAGATCGGGTCGACTTCCGACACCAGCACGCGGCAGCCGGCCTGGCGGAGCGAAGCGGCCGAGCCCTTGCCCACGTCGCCGAAGCCCGCCACCATGGCGACCTTGCCGGCCATCATCACGTCCGTGCCGCGACGGATGCCGTCGACCAGGGACTCGCGGCAGCCGTAGAGGTTGTCGAACTTCGACTTGGTGACCGAGTCGTTGACGTTGATCGCCGGGAAGAGGAGCTTGCCTTCCTTGGCCATGATGTAGAGGCGGTGGACGCCCGTGGTGGTCTCTTCCGACACGCCCTTGATCGACTGGGCGAGTTCGGCAAACCATCCCTTCGGCTTCTCGGAGAGCAGGCGCTTGATGAGGGCGAAGAGGACTTCCTCTTCTTCCGCGCCCGGCTTCTCGAGGAAGGCCACGTCGCCCTGCTCGGCGCGCAGGCCGAGATGGACCAGCATGGTGGCGTCGCCGCCGTCGTCGAGGATCATGTTCGGCACGCCGCCGCCATGCCAGTCGAACAGCTTGGCGGTGTAGTCCCAGTACTCCTTCAGGGTTTCGCCCTTATAGGCGAAAACCGGGATGCCGGCGGCCGCGATGGCGGCGGCGGCGTGATCCTGGGTGGAGTAGATGTTGCAGGACACCCAACGGACATCGGCGCCGAGAGCCTTGAGGGTCTCGATCAGCACCGCGGTCTGGATCGTCATGTGGAGCGAGCCGGCGATGCGGGCGCCCTTCAGGGGCTGCTTCGGACCGTACTCGGCCCGGACGGCCATGAGGCCCGGCATCTCGGTTTCGGCGATGGAGATTTCCTTGCGGCCGAAATCGGCAAGGCTGATGTCTTTGACGATGTAATCCTGCGCCATGATGGCCTCTCTTGCACCTGTTCGGTTGAATTGGCGCTGTCTCTACCAGAGACCCGCGAGCGAGGCAATCAAGATATAAAGATGTCTTTATATGTTATTTGCGTCGAGAGGTCCTGCCGCTGTCATTCCGGGGCGCCGGAGGCGAACCCGGAACCCATAACCGCTACAGCATCGGACCCAAAGGTGGACTTGCACTTTTGGGATACAATCCGATGCTTCCTCTTTCAATGAGAGCATCGTTAGGCCGGAAAACCGATCCACTTTTCGCTAGCGCGGCCCGCTGGGTCCGCACGATGCGCTAACGGGGCAGAAAGAGGTGTGACGCTGATCGCTTTTGCCTTCTATGCCGTGTTCATGGGTTCCGGGCTCCGCTACGCGGCCCCGGAAGGACAGTAGACGGCTATAAATCTGCTCTTATTCGTCCTCGCCGAACCTGTTGGCGAGAAGGTCGTCGATGGCCTGGAGGCAGGACTGGGCATCCTCGCCCTTGGCCGTGACGGTGATGGAGGTGCCCTGGGCGGCCGCGAGCGTCAGGAGGCCCATGATCGAGCGCCCGCCCACGGTCTCACCACAGCGGGTCACCGTCACGTCGGAGTTGAAGCGCTCGACGGTCTGGACGAACTTGGCCGAGGCGCGGGCGTGCAGGCCCCGGCGGTTGATGATGGGAAGCTCCCGGACCTCGGCTCCATCCGGCACGGGAGCCGGAGGGCAATCCTCATTGCTGAGCCTTTGCATGACGGTCACTTTCCGGAGAGAACGCGCGAGGCGATGTTGATGTATTTGCGCCCCGCCTCCTGGGCATGGGAGACGGCATCGGACAGGGCTTCCTCGTCGCGCACGGAAGCCAGCTTGATGAGCATGGGCAGGTTGATGCCTGCCACCACCTCGACGGAACCGTTCATGCAGGACAGGGCCAGGTTCGAGGGCGTGCCGCCGAACATGTCCGTCAGAACCACGACCCCATGACCCGAATTGACCCGGCAGACGGCGGCCATGATGTCCTTGCGCCGAGTCTCCATATCGTCGTCGGGGCCGATCGTGATCGTTTCAAGCTGCTCCTGAGGACCCACGACATGCTCGAGCGCGGCTTTGAATTCCGTCGCGAGCTGCCCGTGGGTGACGAGCACCATTCCAATCATAATGTTACAAGTCCGAACGCTCCGAGAGCGGAGCCGCTATTTTGTGCACTGCGAAGCCAAGCGCAAGAGCAATGAGAGGAAAAGTTCATCACAGTGTCACGACCGTGTCGCAAACACCACTCAGGCAGGCCAGGGCGACATCCGCCGAGATTGCACCGGCCTGCATCCGGATGCGAGGGACCATGACGCCGCAGAGCTCAACCTGCCTGTCTGGCTCTTCCGGATAGCGGGCAGGATCGTCGGAGAGGTCGATCACCAGGCGCACTACGGCGGCCCTCTCGAAAGGCTGGCGGACGATGCCGAGGCCGAACACCTCGATGCTGCCGCCGAGTGGTTCCACCGGCCATGCCAGGAGGCGGCCATGACGCAATTCGAGGCGAGTGCGGTCATCGCTGACCAGCCGGCCGAAGCGGCCCGCCCTGAGAGCGAGCGACACCACCTCGCGGGCCAGCGTCGATTTGCCCGATCCCGACGCCCCCCGGATCAGAAGGCCCGCCTCGCCGACGAGGACGCAGCCGGCGTGGATCGTCTCGCCCGCGCTCAAGGGGCTTTCTTCCCGGTGTCGCGCTTGGCCTTGTCCCTGTCCTTCTTCTCCTGCTCCTTCTTGGCCTTCGCCCCTTCGACGGGCAGGCGGATGACGAAGCGGGCGCCGAGGCGGGTGGGCTCGCCGTCCTCGTCGGGAGGACCGGGCCGGTTCTCGGCCCGGATCGTGCCGCGATGGGCCTCGATGATCTGGCGGGAGATGGACAGGCCGAGGCCGGAATTCTGGCCGAAGCCCTGCTCGGGCCGGTCCGTATAGAAGCGCTCGAAGATCCGGTCGAGGGCATCCGGCTCGATGCCGGGCCCGCTGTCCTCCACCAGGACCTCGACCTGGTTCTTGCGGCGGCGCATGGCGACGTTCACGGTTTCGTCGGGCGGCGAGAACGAGCGGGCGTTGTCGATCAGGTTGTTGAAGACCTGCCCCAGGCGGCTGTCATGGCCGAGGACCAGGAAGGCGTCCCGGCCCTGAGCCTGCCTTTCGATGCTGAGCGTGATGAGAGGGTCGTGGTCCTGGCGGCGCTCGTTGGCGACCGATACCACCGCGTCGAGCAACCGCATCATGTCCACCGGCTCCGCATCGGCACGGGCGAGTTCCGCGTCCAGGCGCGACGCATCCGAAATGTCGCTGATCAGGCGGTCGAGGCGCTTCACGTCGTGCTGGATGATCGACAGGAGGCGCTCTCGGGACTCGTCGCTGCGGGCGAGCGGGAGGGTCTCGACGGCGCTGCGCAGGGAGGTCAGCGGGTTCTTCAACTCGTGCGCCACGTCCGCCGCGAAGCTCTCGATGGCGTCGATGCGGTTGTAGAGCGCCCTGGTCATGTCGCGCAGGGCGCCAGAGAGGTGACCGATCTCGTCGGATCGGGTGGTGAAATCGGGAATTTCCTGCCGGGACTTCGTGCCCCAGCGCACCCGTTCCGCCGCCTCCGCCAGTCGCCGGACCGGGCCCGCGATGGCGCCGGCGAGGAAGAGCGACAGGACGATCATGACCACGGCCGCCACCAGGAAGACCTGGAGCAGGGCGAAGCGCTCGGACGCGATGATCGCGTCGATGTCGCCTTCCTGGGTCGAGAGCAGCAGAGCGCCCTGAACCGTGCGGAAGCGCTGGACTGGAACGGCCACCGACACGATGGTCTCGCCGCGGTTGTTGACGCGCACTACGCTCGATTGCTGGCCGGCGAAGGCCTGCTGCACCTCCGGCAGGGACTTGCCGTTGGCCGGACCGACCTCCTCCTGCACCGGACGCTTGGTGCGCCGGAACATCTTGCGGATGCTGTTCCAAGTGCGTTCGATGAAGCTCGTCGTATCCTCGACATTGGCGACCGGCGGCAACTCCATGCGCAGGATGTCGCCGCGGGAATAGAACGACCTGGAATCAAGCAACAGGGTGCCTTCCCGGTCGAAGATCCGGGCGCGGGTCTTGGTCGGGGTCACCAATCGGCGCAGCAGGGGCGCGACCCGTTCGGGGTTGATGGAGAACTCGAGCGAGGAGAAGGATTCGTCGTTGAACCGCTCGGTCTCTCCCGCCTGCATCTGCAGGAGCTGGTCCGGGTCGATGGTGATGGTGTTGGTCTCGACCGTGGCGGAGCTCGCGATCGCGCCCGCGATGATCTCGCCCTGGGTGAGAAGGCTCTGCACCCGCGCCTCGATGAGGCCTTCGCGGAACTGGTTGAGGTAGAGGAAGCCGACCAGCAGGGCCACGAGGCCGGCCAGATTGAGCACGACGATCCGGCGCGTCAGGCTCGAGGAGCCTCGCTGCACGATCATGCGGCCGAAATGTTTCAGCCGCGCCAGGATGCCCCGAGGGGCCGGCGGATCGTCGAACGCCGCCTCGGCGTGGATGGGGTCAGCCTTCATGCCACTCGTTCAAGTATGGCCCGGGTTGCCTTCCACCGGACCATGACCGTCTTTCCAGGTTGCTTGCGCGTCAAAGCGTCAGGCTTCCTTGAAGCGGTAGCCCACGCCGTAGAGGGTCTCGATCATTTCGAAACTCTGGTCAACCGACTTGAACTTCTTGCGCAGGCGCTTGATGTGGCTGTCGATGGTGCGGTCGTCCACGTACACCTGGTCGTCATAGGCCGCATCCATCAGCGCGTTGCGGCTTTTCACCACCCCCGGGCGCGTGGCAAGGGCCTGCAGGATCAGGAATTCCGTCACGGTGAGGGTCACCGGCTCGCCCTTCCAGGTGCAGGCGTGGCGCTCCGGATCCATCTTGAGCTGGCCGCGCTCCAGGGCCTTCGGGTCGGCCTCCTTGGGGGCGGTCTGGTCCTTGGGCGCGAACCGCCGCAGGACGGCCTTCACGCGCTCGACGAGCAGGCGTTGGGAGAACGGCTTCCGGATGAAGTCGTCGGCGCCCATCTTGAGGCCGAACAGCTCGTCGATCTCCTCGTCCTTGGAGGTCAGGAAGATCACCGGCAGGTCCGATTTCTGCCGCAGGCGGCGCAGGAGCTCCATGCCGTCCATGCGGGGCATCTTGATGTCGAAGATCGCCAGATCGGGAGGAGCATGCTTGAGACCGTCCAGGGCCGAGGCGCCGTCCGTATAGGTCTGAATGCGGTAGCCCTCCGCTTCGAGGGCGATGGAAACAGAGGTCAGGATGTTGCGATCGTCATCGACAAGGGCGATCGTTGGCATGAACTCTTCCTTGGTTTGACACAAACTATGTCAGATTTTCGTATCGTCTGACAACGCAGAAGGCCCTAAAACGTCCCCAACTGCGCCTTTCTCGTGGCGTAAATATGGTTTCCCCCGGCCATGGCCAGGGGGCGGCCACTGATAGTGGTGTCTAAAAGACGCCCGTTCAACCGCGGACGAACGATCCGCTGCGGTCGCGAGAGGATGGACCCTGCGCCTGTTTCCGTAACGACAGACATCGGATACCGGCTGAACAAGCCGGTCAATCATACGAAAGAACTCGAAAAATACCTTCAAATTCGAGGCATTGGGGCTGGCAGAGGTCTGGTTCTGGGAAAAATAGAATGCGATGAAATGGCCTGAGTTGACGGCACCGTCAGCTGACCTAAAGAAGGTTCCATGTTCAAGCGAGGCGGCAAAGTCTTGCCGGAATTGTTTGGCCTACCCCATGTGACGGTCATCGGACGGCGGCTGATCCGGCTGCGCGGCGACCGCCAACCAGGAGAAGTCTTCCGTGGAAAATATCGGCGTCTTCAACAGCGCACAGGGCGCTGAGGCCTCCGGCCTCCGCAATCTCAAACGAGTCTATTGGAACCTCGAGGCGCCTGCTCTCTACGAGCAGTCCCTGACCCGGGGCGAGACCAGGCTCGTGCAGGGCGGTGCGCTCCTGGCCGACACCGGCGTCCATACGGGCCGTTCGCCCAAGGACAAGTTCGTGGTGCGCGACGAGACCACGGAAAACACCGTGTGGTGGGACAACAACGGCGCCATCACGCCCGGCCATTTCGACACCCTGCTGGCCGACTTCCTGGCCCATGCCGAGGGCAAGGAGCTGTTCGCGCAGGACCTCTACGGCGGCGCAGATCCGGCCTACCGGGTCAAGGCCCGTGTCTTTACGGAATATGCTTGGCACTCGCTCTTCATCCGCAACCTGCTGATCCGTCCCGACCGGGGCGAACTCGCCGATTACGTGCCCGGCCTGACCATCATCGACCTGCCGTCCTTCAAGGCGGATCCTGCCCGTCACGGCTGCCGCACGGAGACGGTCATCGCCTGCGACTTCAAACGCAAGATCGTGCTCATCGGCGGCACGTCCTATGCGGGCGAGATGAAGAAGTCGGTCTTCACCTATCTCAACTACGTGCTGCCGGCTCAGAAGATCATGCCCATGCATTGCTCGGCCAATGTGGGCGACCGGGGCGACGTGGCCGTGTTCTTCGGCCTCTCCGGCACCGGCAAAACCACGCTCTCCAACGATCCGGCTCGCGTCCTGCTCGGCGACGACGAGCACGGCTGGACCCCGAACGGCGTGTTCAACTTCGAGGGCGGCTGCTACGCCAAGACCATCCGCCTCTCCCGCGAGGCCGAGCCTGAGATCTATGCCACCACCGAGCGCTTCGGCACGGTGCTGGAGAACGTGACCATCGACCCGGTCACACGCATCCCCGATTTCGACGATGCCTCGAAGACGGAGAACACGCGCTGCGCCTATCCTCTTGACTTCATTCCCAATGCAAGCGCCACGGGCCGCGCGGGCATTCCGAAGAACATCGTGATGCTCACCTGCGATGCCTTCGGCGTGCTGCCCCCCATCGCCAAGCTGACGCCGGCCGAGGCCATGTACCACTTCCTGTCCGGTTACACGGCGAAGGTGGCGGGCACGGAAAAGGGCGTGAAGGATCCTGAGGCCACCTTCTCCACCTGCTTCGGCGCGCCCTTCATGCCGCGTCACCCGTCGGAATACGGCAACCTGCTGCGCGACCTCATCGCCAAGCATCATGTGGATTGCTGGCTCGTCAACACGGGCTGGACCGGCGGCAAGTACGGCGTCGGCCGCCGCATGCCGATCCGCGTCACCCGCCGCCTGCTCACCGCGGCGCTCGACGGCTCGCTGTCCCGCGCCGATTTCCGCCGCGACCCGTATTTCGGCTTCGCGGTGCCGACCTCGGTGCCCGGCGTCGAGCCGCACATCCTGTATCCGGTGAAGACGTGGGCCAACAAGGCGGAGTTCGCCGAGACGGCCAAGCGCCTGATCGACATGTTCAACGAGAACTTCAAGCGCTTCGAGAGCCACGTGGATTCCGATGTCCGCTCGGCCGCCCCGCAGACCTCGATCGCCGCGTAACCGACATCTCGATAAACTTCTGACGGAAGGCGGCCTTCGGGCCGCCTTTTTGTTTGCCCGTCCCACCGGCAGCGCTTCCCACCCATGCGCTGCGGGAATTCCGACTCATCGAAAAGGATGTATGATGACAGGCAAATAAGATGGGGCGGCAGCCTCCTAATCCAGGTGGGATCCGCCCGTGAATCGATTGACCGGTGTCCTTTTTGCGATTGCCGCAAACGGGCTCTTTGCGACCAGCGACACCCTGGTGAAGCTCCTCTCGCTGCACTATCCGATCTTCCAGATCATCGCCATGCAGGCGGGCGTCGCCTGCATCGTGGTCGGCGTCGTGATCTGGCGCGACAAGGCGTACAGGCTTTCGACGATCCGCAATCCGAAGATGCTGATCGGGCGCGGATTCCTCGCCGGCGTAGGAACGGTCTCCGGGTTCTATGCCTTCTCGCTCCTGCCGCTTGCGGATGTCTATTCCATCACCTTCGGCTCGCCGCTCGTCGTCACGGTCGCGGCCGCGTGGCTCTTGGGCGAGCGCACCCCACCGGCGCGCTGGACCGCGATCCTCGTCGGTTTCTCCGGGATCCTGATCATGGTTCAGCCCGGTTACGCAGCCTTGTCGCTCGGCCACCTGACCGCCTTCCTCAATGTCTTCGTCGGAGCCGGCGTCATCCTGATCATGCGCACCATCGGGTCGCAGGAAAACCGCGCCATCATGGTCGCGGCCGTGATGGCGGGCCAGCTGACCGCAAGCCTGCCCGGACTTTCCCTGAGCCATGCTCCCGACTGGAGCGATGTCGGATTGGTCATCGTATCCGGCCTCGTCATGGTATCGGCGCAGTTCCTGATGATCGAGGCTCTGCGCCGGGCGCCGGCATCGAGCGTCGCGCCCATGCAATACACCAAACTCATCTGGGCCATTCCGGTCGGGCTGTTCGTGTTCGGCGACGAACCCAAGCTGCACGTTCTCGCCGGAGCCCTCGTGGTGATCGGATCGGTTCTGTATCTCCTGGATCATCAGCGCAGGGCCGACAACAGGATGATCCATTGCGACAGAAGCCTGTCCCCATGCTCCAAGCCGTCAAAGCAGACGGAATGAGAGCTCGATCGAGATCTCAGACCATCGTGTCCTGAATAACAAAGAACGGAATCCGCATCACGTGCCGGTATGTTTCGCCGGGACGCAGCACGGCGCAAGGGAAGTGCGGGATGTTCGGCGCATTCGGAAAATTCTGCGTCTCGAGCGCGAAGCCGGCATGCCTGTCATAGACGGCGCCGCCCTTGCCGATGGCCGGGACCTTGCCGAAATGGTTGGCCGTGTAAAACTGAACGCCCGGCTGGTTGGTCCAGATCTCCAGTCCCCGGCGTGAGACGGGATCGACCGCACGCGCGGCGCGTCGCAGAGGCTGGCCATTGTCGTTGAGACAGAAGTTGTGATCGTAGCCGGTTTCCGGGAGCTGCGCCGCATCGTCGATCACCGCGCCGATGGGCCGTGACGTCCTGAAGTCGAAGGCCGTGTCGGCGACGGGCGCGCGTTCGCCGGTCGGGATCTTGCCGGGGCCGACGGGTGTATAATGATCGGCGTCGATCAGGAGATGCTGGTCGCGGACATGTCCTGAATCGTGACCGGCGAGATTCCAGTAACCGTGATAGGCGAGGTTCACGATCGTCGGACAATCGGTCGTCGCTTCCATGACGATTTCGAGTGCGGGCTCGTCGGTCAGCCGGTACGTGACCGACGTGGTGACGGCGCCCGGATAGCCCTCGTCGCCGTCGGGCCGCTGCAATGTCAGGCGCACGGCCTTGTTCGCCGTGTCGGCTTCGCCGGTCCAGATCCTCTTGCTGAAGCCGCGAAAGCCGCCATGGATGTGGTTCGGTGCTTCGTTCGGCGAGAGGGAATTAGTCTGACCGTCGAGTATGAAGCGCGCATCGGCGATGCGATTGGCGTAGCGGCCGCAGATCGCGCCTGCCGAGCCACGATTCTGAACGTAGGATTCAGGATCGTCATAGCCGAGGACGATGTCGGCCTGCCGCCCGTCGCCGTCGGGAATGAACAGCCGGCTCAGGGCCGCCGCATAGGTGATGATCGTGGCGCGGACCTGGCCCGCCTCGATGTCGAAGGCTTCGACCGGCTTGCCGTCGATGGTGCCGAAGGTGGATGTCTTGATGCTCATGAGCTGACGCAAAAATGCCGGCAGCGCCGCGTTGCGACGGCACTGCCGGCCAGGGGGAGGATCAGTGGATCTCGGGCTCCGGCACGCCGCCGGATCCTTCCAGGAAGTCGAAGTCGCAGCCCTCATCCGCCTGGCGGATGTGCTGGGCGAAGAGTTTGTTGTAGCCACGCGGATAGTCGCGCGGCGGCGGCGACCAGGTGCGTAGGCGGTCCTTGATCTGCTCGTCGCTCACATGAAGGTGGATCGAGCGGTTCGGCACGTCGACGGTGATCAGGTCACCCGTGCGCACCGCTGCGAGCGGACCGCCGATATGCGCTTCGGGCGAGACGTGCAGGATGCAGGCGCCGTAGCTGGTGCCGCTCATGCGCGCATCGGAGATGCGCAGCATGTCGCGCACGCCCTGTTTCAGCAATTTCTTCGGAATCGGCAGCATGCCCCATTCCGGCATGCCCGGTCCGCCGATGGGTCCGGCGTTGCGCAGGACCATGATGTGGTCGGGTGTGACGTCGAGGTCGAGGTCGTTCACGGCCTTCGTCATCTCGTCATAGGTGTCGAACACGATGGCGGGGCCGGTATGCTGCAGCAGGCGCGGTTCCGCCGCAGGCGGCTTGATCACGCAACCCTTCGGGGCCAGATTGCCGCGCAGGATGGCGGTTCCGCCGGAGGCCGCGATCGGCTTGTCGAGCGGACGGATCACGTCGTCGTTGTAGACGGCGGCACCGTCCAGGGCGTCGCGCAGGGTGTCGGAGACGGTGCGCTCGTCGAGATGCAGCAGCGGTTCGAGGCGCGAGAGAAGGCCGCGAATGCCGCCGGCGATATGGAAGTCTTCCATCAGCCATTCACCCGAGGGGCGCACATTGGCGATCACCGGCACCTTCTGGGCGAAATCATCGAAGTCCTGCAGCGAAACCTCGATGCCGGCGCGGCCCGCCATGGCCACGAGATGGATCATCGCGTTCGTCGAACCGGCGAGCGCATTGTGAACCATCAGGGCGTTCTCGAACGAGCGCCGCGTGAGAATGTCGCTGGGTTTCAGATCGTTCCACACCATCTCGACGATCTTGCGGCCGGTGAGACTCGCCATGCGCGGATGGGCGGCGTCGACCGCCGGAATGGAGGCTGCGCCGGGAAGGCTCAGGCCCAGTGTCTCGACGATGGACGTCATGGTGGAGGCCGTGCCCATGGTCATGCAGGTGCCGGGCGAGCGCGCGATGCCGGCCTCCATGTCGTTCCATTGCTGGTTCGTGATGGTGCCGGCTTCCTTCTCGGCCCAGTACTTCCAGATGTCGGACCCGGAGCCCAGGATCGTGCCGGCATGGTGGCCGCGGATCATGGGGCCGGCCGGCATGAAGATCATCGGCAGGTTCATGCTGATCGCGCCCATGACGGTGGCGGGCGTCGTCTTATCGCAGCCGCCCATGAGCACCGCGCCGTCGACCGGATGGGAGCGCAGAAGCTCCTCTACTTCCATCGCGAGAAAGTTGCGGTAGAGCATCGTGGTCGGCTTGACGAAATTCTCCGACAACGACATTGCGGGAAGCTCGATGGGGAAGCCGCCCGCCTGCCAGACGCCACGCTTCACGTCCTCGACACGCGCACGGAAATGCGAGTGACAGGGATTGATGTCGCTCCAGGTGTTGATGATCGCGATCACCGGCTTGCCCATGAAGTCTTCACGCGCATAGCCCATCTGAAGCGTCCGGGACCGATGCCCGAAGGAGCGCAGATCGGTGACGCCAAACCAGCGGTAGCTTCTCAATTGCTCGGGCGATCGCTTGGCCATTCTTGTTTCACTCCCCGCGCCTGACAGCGCAAAAGCCATATGTCATACAACTTTGAAAATTCGTCGCCGTTTTAGGGCCGGCTGTCAAGTGCAGCCGACCCTTTTGTCGGGCGTGTCGAATCAAGCTTTGGCGGCGGAGCGGGCGTTCGCAACCTTGGGCGCGGGCTTGGCGGATGCCTGCAGCATCCGGGCCGAATAGCGGTTACGGCTGTTGGCCAAGTGCGCGCGCATCATGGCAGCGGCGAGGTTCGAGTCGCCCATGGCGATGGCATCCCGGATCGCCCTGTGCTCGCGTTCGATCACGCCGAGATAGTCGCGCTGGCGCTGGTCCACACCCACTGATTCCAACTGGCCGGAGCGGCGGGGGACGGCGAACTCCCCGAGGAAGTCGAGGAAGCGCGCGAAGTAGGGATTCTTGGTGGCGCCCGCGAGGATGCGGTGGAATTCGAGATCCGCCGCGATGCCGTAATCCTCGCCCTTGACGATGTTCTCCAAGGCTCTGTCGAGCGCCTCCATCTCCTCGTCCGTCCGGCGTACGGCCGCAAGAGACGCGGCTTCCACTTCCACGGCGAGGCGCAGTTCCAGCATGGCCAGGATGTCATCCACCTCGCCGTTGCTGAGGGACGCGAAGAAATCCGATTTCGGCGGAGGCGGGAGCACGAAGGCGCCGGCACCTTGCCGGGTCTGGACGAGCTTGGCCGCCTTCAGCGCCGCCACGGCCTCGCGCACCACGGTGCGGCTGACGCCGGCGGCGGCGGCGAGTTCTGCCTCGGTCGGCAAACGATCGCCCGCCTGCAGCCGCCCTTCGGCGATCTCGCGGGAGATCGCTTCCGCCAGATCGCTCACGAGATTTCGTTTGCGAGCGACGGTGTTGAGGGACAGATCGGAGAGGAAGGAGCGTTCGTTCATGGAGCCGTTGATGCCTCTTGCAAGGCGTTGAGATTGAAAGACGTCTGGATGCTGCTTCCGATTGGTTCGAAAGCGATCCGTCAAGCCCCGCGCCGGGTTCCGGAGCTTCGGCCGGCCACACGCGGATGTGCCCGGTCCGGTAGGCCAACTTGTCGTATGTCTCACTACCTTGCCAGCATCTCCCAAGTCAAAAGAAATCGTTATTACAGCAGCTTTCCCTGGTGGAAACCCGCCTCTGGGAGACGAGTGTGCACGGATGCGACACGCTTGTCAAAATTTGTATGTTGCCATACAAGATATATCGCAGTTCCGGCGCCTCAGCTCAACAAAACGGAATCAGGGAGAGAACGCATGAAGACATGGCTCGCCGCGATAGGCCTTTCGCTCCTCGGCGCAGGGGCTGGATTCGGCTCCGCGCAGGCGCAGGCTCCGGACTGGCCGCAGAAGCAGGTCACGATCGTCGTGCCGTTCGGCCCGGGCGGAACGACCGACCTGTTCGCCCGGATCGTGGCCGAGCAGCTTCATGCCAAATACGGCAAGCCCTTCATCATCGAGAATCGCCCCGGCGCCGGCGGCAATATCGGCACGACGGCCGTCGCCAAGGCCGCGCCCGACGGCCATACGCTTCTCGTCGGCACGGTGAGCACGCATGCGATCAACCCGTTCCTCTACAAGAATCTTCCCCATGACGCCGAGAAGGACTTCGTTCCGATCACGGCCCTGGCCAAGCTTCCCAATCTCCTGGTGGTGAACCCCAAGATCCCGGTGAAGACCTTTGCGGAATTCGTCGAATACGCCAAGCAGAACCCCGGCAAGCTGAACTACGGTTCGTCGGGGGCCGGAACGTCGCAGCATCTCGCGGCCGAACTGTTCCAGCTCAAGACCGGTGCCAAGATGACCCACGTGCCGTTCCGCTCTTCCCAGGACATCGTCAATGGCCTGATCGGCGGGCATATCGACCTTGCCTTCGACAACATGACCATCGCCTGGCCCCAGGCGCAGGGTGGAACCGTGCGGGCGCTCGCCGTCACCAGCCCCGAGCGCAGCCAGCAGGCCCCGGAGATCCCGGCGGTCGCCGAGACTCTAACCGGTTTCGATGCGACCTCCTGGAACGGCCTGTGGGCGCCGGCCGGCACCCCGCAGGCCATCGTCGACACCATCGCGGCCGATGTGAAGACGATTCTCGAAAAGCCCGAGATCCAGAAGAAAGCGGCCGAAATGGCCTCGACGACGGCGCCGATGACCCCGAAGCAATTCGCCGAATACATCCAGAGCGAGCGGCGGAAATGGTCCGAGGTCGTCAAGACCGTCGGCATCCAGATCGGCCAGTAACAGCCCACCCGCGCAGAACCGACCCTGAAAACAGAGAGACAATATCCATGCTGACGACCATCGAGACCTCTCACCTTGCCCGCTCCGTCCTGGCGGTTCCGCCATTCGCCCTGACGGCCGATTTCGAGATCAACCGGGACGCCAATGCGAAGCTGATCCGCCATCTCGAGGCCGGCGGCGTGTCGACGCTGCTCTATGGCGGCAACGCCAACGTCCATAACTGGCCGGTGTCGAAATTCGCCGAATGGCTCGACGGCCTGGAGGAATCGGTGGCCGACAGCACGTGGCTGATCCCATCGGTCGGGCCCGATTGGGGCAAGCTCGTCGACGAGGCGGCGATCCTCAAGAGCCGCCGCTATCCCGTCGCCATGGCGCTGCCGATGATCGCGCCGCAGACGCCGGACGGCGTGGTGCGCGGGCTGCAGGATTTCGTGGATCGCTCCGGCGTGCCGCTGATCGTCTACATCAAGACCGACCAATACGTTCCCGCCAAGGCGATGGCGAAGCTCGTTGAGCAGGGCGCAGTCTTCGGCATCAAGTATGCGGTTCCGCGCACCGACCTGACCCAGGATGCCTACCTGCAGGAGCTCATCGACGCGGTCGGCGCGGAGCGCATCGTCAGCGGCTTCGGCGAGCCGCCGGCGCTGCCGCATCTCACGCATTTCAAGCTCGCGGGCTTCACGGCAGGCTGCGTCTGCATCGCGCCCCATCTGTCCATGTCCTTCCTCCATGCGCTGAAGCGCGGCGACGAGGCCGAGGCCCGGCGCCTGCTGGACATCTTCCTGCCGCTCGAAGCCCTCCGTGAGCGCCACAACGCGATCCGGGTCCTCCACACCGCCGTGTCCCTTTCGGGCGTGGCCGATATGGGGCCGATCCTGCCGCTTCTCACCGAGGCCGATCCGGCGGTTCATGGCGACATCAGGGAAGCCGCCAAGGCGCTTCTCGCGGCGGAAATGACCGCTCGACAGCAGGCCGCTGCTGCGTAATCTGGCCGGCATCATCGGTCAGCCGGCCCCGTGCCGGCAGCATGCAAAGCGTCTGTGCCCCTATGCCTGAAACTCACTCCGATCTCCTGGGCGTGCTCTCCGCACGCCTGGGAGAAAAGCACGTCATCGCCGATCCCGCCGGGATGGAGAGCTACCTCTTCGAAGAGCGGAAGCTCTATCGCGGCACGGCCCTGGCGGTGGTCCGTCCCGGCAGCACCGAGGAAGTCGCCTTCGTGGTGCAGGAATGCGCCAAGGCGAAGGTCGCCGTCGTGCCGCAGGGCGGCAATACCGGGCTCGTCGGGGGAGGGGTGCCGCATACGGGCATCGTCCTGTCCCTCGCGAGGCTCGACCGCATCCGCGAGATCAACCCCTTCAACGCCACCATGATCGTCGAGGCCGGGTGCATCCTGAAGACCATTCAGGACACGGCGGAAGAGGTCGATTGCCTCTTCCCGCTCTCCCTGGCGTCCGAGGGATCCTGCCGGATCGGCGGCAACATCTCGACCAATGCCGGCGGCGTGAACGTCCTGCGCTACGGCAATACCCGCGAGCTGATTCTGGGGCTCGAAGTCGTCCTCGCCGATGGCCGGATCTGGAACGGCCTGAAGAGCCTGCGCAAGGACAACACGGGCTACGACCTGAAGAATCTCTTCATCGGTTCGGAGGGGACCCTCGGCATCATCACGGCGGCGGTGCTGAAGCTCTTTCCGAAACCGAAGACACGCGTGGTGGCCTTCATCGGCTGCGCCTCGCCGCATGCCGCCCTCGATCTTTTCGAAGGCCTGCGCCAGACCATCGGCGATGAGCTTACGGCGTTCGAGTTCATGCCACGCTTCGCGCTGGACATCGTTCTGAGGCACGCCTCCGGCGCGGTCCGCCCCTTGAGCGGCGACCATGCCGCCTATGCGTTGATCGAAGTCGCGTCCCCCGATCCCGATCTCGACCTGCGCGAGCTCCTGGAAAAGGCCTTGGGAAGCGCCTTCGAGAAAGGCGCCATCGAAGACGCGACCATCGCCGCGAGCGAGGCTCAGAACGCGGCCCTCTGGCACCTGCGCGAAAGCCTCTCCGACGTGCAGGGACTCGAAGGAGGCTCGATCAAGCACGACATTTCCGTGCCAGTCTCGGCTGTTGCGGATTTCATCGTCACGGCGAGCCGGGCCTGCGAGGAAGCTCTTCCGGGAGTGCGCGTCTGCGCCTTCGGCCATTTCGGCGACGGCAACATCCATTTCAACCTGACCCAGCCCGTCGACATGGAGAAGGCGCTGTTCCTGGCCCAATGGGAGCGCTTCAACCGGATCGTCCACGACATCGTGCACGCCATGAACGGATCGATCTCCGCCGAGCATGGAATCGGCCTGATCAAGCGGGACGAGCTGGCGCGCTACAAGGATCCGGTGGCGCTCGACCTGATGAAGACGCTGAAGCGGGCACTCGACCCGCAGAACATCCTCAATCCAGGGAAAGTGGTCGCCCTCGAGGGAGATCTGCCGCCGGCCCTGCCTATGGGGAAGAAGGGTTGAGGGAGATCGTCAAAAGAGGTCGGCCGATCAAACTCTCACCTCATCCTGAGGAGCCTGCGGAGCAGGCGTCTCGAAGGAGGATCCAGAGAGCCCTGGAGGCGCCCTGATCCTTCGAGACGGAGCTAAAGCTCCTCAGAATGAGGGCTCAAGGAAAGGCCAGATCGCGCGTCGGACTCTAAGCTCGAAACCATGCATTTCGCCGCAGCCGTTTCGTTTTGATGGCGATTGAGGTAACAACATCAAAACCTGCAATGCGAGCCGACTGCCCTCGACCCGCAGAAATCTGGAGCTTCATGAACGCCCCCGTCGTCAGCAAGCAAGCCGTCCGAGATGCCGAGGCGACCAAGCGGCGCATCCTCGAAGCTGCGACGGCCGAGTTTGCCGGCCACGGCTATGGCGGCGCGCGCGTGGACCAGATCGCGGAGGCGGCCCGCACCAACAAGCGCATGCTCTACTATTATTACGGGAGCAAGGAAGCGCTGTTTCTCGCGACCCTCGAAGCGGCCTACGACCATATCCGCGCCGCCGAGCGCGAGCTGCACCTGGAGGAGCTTTCGCCCCTGCAGGCGCTCGAGGAACTCGTGCGTTTCACGTGGAATTATTTCGTCCAGTATCCCGAGTTCATGATGCTGCTCAACGCGGAGAACCAGCATCGCGCCGCGCACCTGAAGAAATCCACCCAGGTGCATACCATGAACTCCCCGGTCATCGAGACGATCGGCGTCATCCTCAAGCGGGGCGAAAAAGCCAAGATCATCCGCCGCGGCATCGACCCGGTCCAGCTTTACGTGTCGATCGCCGGGCTGTGCTACTTCTATTTGTCGAACGTTTATACCCTGTCCGTGGCCTTCGGCCGTGAGCTTCTGTCTCCGCCGGCCATGAAGGAGCGCATCGACCATGTGGTCGATTTTGTCCTAGCGGGTGTGCGCGCCTGAATTTTCCAAAGATCGCTTGACATGTCCGACAACCGGGCATCTAATTAACCAGGTAGTTACATAGAGCGGCTCGAGCCGCCGAAACTCGCCCTTTGGAAACGCCCTAGAGCGTCGTGTGAAGAAGTGGGAACCGGTTCTTCGCGAAGATCGATGCTCGATCGAAGAGAGAGCAGGCATTCTGATCCCGTCAGAATGCCATTTGCTCGAGAGGAAGACGCTGCATGACGTCGAAGCTCGCGCGCGCCAGTCAAAATCTGCTCAATTCCGCCTGGATCAAGCCGTTCGGGCTTCTTGTCCTGACGGTCGTGCTCTGGGATCTTACGGTCCGCATCTTTGCGATCCCGGCCTATCTGATCCCGCCGCCGAAGGACGTAGCAATCGCCTTCTGGAACGAGGGTGGCATGCTGCTCCGGGAAGCCGTTCCCACCACGACTGCCACGCTCGGTGGATTCCTCCTCTCCGCCCTGTTCGGCATTCCGATTGCGATGCTCATTGCGGGCTCGCGAACGGTCGAATCTTACGTCTATCCGCTGCTCGTCTTCTCCCAGTCGATCCCCAAGGTCGCGGTGGCGCCGCTCTTCGTGGTATGGTTCGGTTTCGGCATGGCCCCGAAGGTGATTTCGGCCTTCCTGCTCGGCTTCTTCCCCGTGGTCGTCGCCGGCGTGCAGGGCTTCAAGTCCCTCGATCCCGAGATGCGTGACCTCGTGCGCTCCATGAAGGCCTCGCGCCTCCAGGCCTTCACTATGGTCAACCTGCCACACGCGCTGCCGGCGATCTTTTCCGGCCTGAAGGTCTCCGTCACGCTGGCCGTCGTCGGCGCCGTCGTCGGTGAATTCGTCGGCGCCAATTCCGGCATCGGCTTCGTGCTCCAGCGGTCCATCGGCAATTTCGAGCTGCCGACCATGTTCGCGGCCCTCGTCATCCTGGCGATGATCAGCGTCATCCTCTTCTGGATCATCGATCTCGTCGAGCGTTTCACCGTGCCGTGGCACGCCAGCCAGCGGCACGACTTTGCAGCAACCGCCTGAACCATAAAGGCGGAGCCCACATACAAACGGAGGAAGTCCATGAAGAAACGTACGTTCCTGAAAGCCACCCTCTTCGCCGCCACGGCTCTCATGCCCTTCGTGTCGCTGCCGGCGCAGGCCGCGGACAAGGTCGTGCTGATGCTCAACTGGTACGTCTATGGCGAGCATGCGCCGTTCTTCTACGGCAAGGAGAAGGGGCTCTACGCCGCAGAAGGGATCGATCTCGAAATTCAGGAAGGACGCGGCTCGGCCGTGACCGTGCAGGCGGTGGCGGCCAAGACGGTCGACTTCGCCTATGCGGACGTGCCCACCATGATCCGCGCTGCCGTCAAGGGCGCTCCCGTCACGTCCCCCGGCGTGCTGCTGCAGAAGAACCCCATGTCGGTGATGGGATTCTCCGACAAGAACATCCGCAAGGCCGAGGACCTGCGCGGCAAGACGGTTGCGACGACGCCGGGCGATTCCATGTCGCAGATCTGGCCGCTCTTCCTGAAGAAGGCGGGCCTCAAGGAAAGCGAGATGCGCATCGTGTCCGGTGACGCGCAGACGAAGCTCAACGCGGTCATCAACGGCCAGGCCGACGTGCTCCTCGGCTACGTCATGGACCAGAGCATGAAGATCAAGGACGCGACGGGCAAGAACGTCACGCCGATCATGTTCGCCGATTATGGCGTCAACCTCGTGTCCTCCGGCATCATCGCCCACAAGGACACCTTGAAGGACAAGGCGGACCTCGTGCGCCGCTTCATGAGCGCGACCACCAAAGCCATCGAAGGCGCCGAGAAGGCTCCGGCCGAGGCGACGCAGGCCGTGCTCAAGGCCCTGCCGAAGGCCGGAAAGCCCGATACGCTGCAGGAGGGCTTCGAGCTGACGATCCCGCTCTACCGCACGGAAGAGACCAAGGACCAGCGTCCGTTCAACGTCACCGATGCCAACATGGCCGAGACCGTAAACCTGCTCATCGAGTACGGTGGCCTCGATCCTTCGGCCAAGGAGAACCCGAAGGCGTTCTACACCCGCGACTTCCTGCCGAAGGCCACCCAGTGAGCAGGGCTGCGCACGCCATGGCACATCTTCGTGTCATACCCGGCAACGAACCCAAGAGCGAGGCGTCCGCGCCTCGCAACATGATCGAGATTCGCAACCTCGCGAAAACCTATCGCACCCGGGGCGGCGACGTGCCGTCCCTGCGGCCGATCGATCTCGACATCACCGAAGGCGAGTTCGTCGCCGTGGTCGGGCCCTCGGGCTGCGGCAAGTCCACGCTCCTGAAGCTGGTGGCCGGCCTCATTCCGCCGACCGAAGGCGAGGTCCAGATCGGCGGCGTCGCCGTCCGGGAGCCGCCGGACGACGTGGGCATCGTCTTCCAGAGCCCGGTGCTGCTGCCCTGGCGCTCGGTTTTGCGCAACGTGATGCTGCCCGTCGAAGTGCGCAAGCTCGACCGTCAGAGCCATCTCGCCCGCGCCCGCAAGCTCCTGTCCATGGCGGGTCTCGAGGATTTCCAGAACAAGTATCCCTGGCAGCTTTCCGGTGGCATGCAGCAGCGCGCCGCGATCTGCCGTGCTCTGGTGCACGATCCGAAGATCGTGCTCATGGACGAGCCCTTCGGTGCGCTCGACGCCATGACGCGCGAACGCATGAATCTCGAACTGCAGCGCATCCACCACGAGACCGGCAAGACGATCCTCCTGATCACCCACTCGATTCCCGAAGCGGTGTTCCTGGCCGACCGCGTGGTCGTCATGTCGGAACGGCCGGGTGCGATTGCCGCCATCTACGATGTGACGCTGCCCCGTCCGCGCAATCTTGAGATCATGGGGCACCCGACCTTCGTCGATCTCACGCAAAAAATCCGCGCGCATTTCTACGCCCGCGGTCACCTGGACTAGGACCATGTCAGGCACCCGGCTTCGCTTCCGCGAGATTGAGGCCTTCGAACGTCCCATGCGCTTCGCGCGGCCGTTCCGGTTCGGGCTCGTCACCGTCGACGAGGCGCCCCAGGCCTTCGTGCGGGTCGTCGTCGAGGTGGAAGGCGCCGGCACCGCGACCGGCGTGACGGCCGAGATGATGATGCCGAAATGGTTCGACAAGAACCCGGCCAAGTCTCCGCAGGACACGATCGCAGATCTGAAGGCAAGCCTCGGCGAGGCCGCGCGAAACTACGCGCAGTCTCAGGACTGGGACACGGCCTTCGGCCACCACGCGCGCGGCTTCTCGGCTCAGAAGATGTGGGCCGCCGATCACGGGTTGCCCGGTCTCGTCGCCTCCTTCGGACCCGCGCTCGTCGACAAGGCGGTCGCCGATGCGATCCTCAAGGCGCTGAATCTCAACTTCGCCGAAGGCCTGCGCCAGAATGTCTTTGGTATCGACGCACGGCAGAGTCCGGATCTCGCCGAGGAGCGCATCCGGTCCTTCCTGTTGGGCCTTCAGCCGGTTGGAAATGTCCTGCTGCGGCATACGGTGGGGCTGCTTGATTCCCTCGACGGCGCCGGGGGTCTCGAAGACGAGATCCGGCTGGCCAACCTGAGGCTCTTCAAGATCAAGATCGGCGGCGATACCGATGCGGACATCGCGCGCCTGCAGGCGATTCACGATCTCCTGTCGCGGCACGTCCCCGATTATCGCGCCACCCTCGACGCCAACGAGCAGTACGATCCGCAGCGTCTGCGGGTTCTGCTCCAGGCCATGAGCGGCGGCCCTTTACGCGCCTTCCGCGAGCATCTTCTCTATATCGAGCAGCCCTTCGACCGGGCAGGGACCTTCGCCGCGCCCCTGGGCGACCTCGCGAGCGATATCCCGTTCATCATCGACGAGGCGGATGGCGATTACGATGCCTTCCCTCGCGCGGTGGAACTCGGCTATCAGGGCGTGTCCTCGAAGGCCTGCAAGGGGTTCTACAAGTCCGTCCTGAATGCCGTCCGCGTCTCTGCCTTGAACGAGGCGCAGCAGGCCAGGTTCTTCGTCTCCGCCGAGGATCTCACGTGCCAGGTTGGGCTTGGGATCCAGCAGGACACAGCGCTCGTCGCGACGCTCGGCCTGACCCATGCCGAGCGTAACGGACATCACTACGTCGAGGGCTTCGGCTCCGCACCGGCTGCGGAAGCGGCGCGCTTTGCGGCCGCGCATCCCGACCTCTACCGGAAGCAGGGCGACCGCATGGGCCTTGCCTTCGAGCGCGGATCGCTCCCGACCGCCTCTCTCTTGTCCGCTCCAGGTTTCGCCAGCGGGGCAGAGCCCGACTGGAGCAGTCTCGTTCCGCTCGCACAACATCGTCTTTGATAGGAGATATTCATTATGGCACAGCGCAGATTAGGCATCGTGATGCACGGCATCACCGGCCGCATGGGCATGAACCAGCACCTCATCCGCTCCGTCGCGGCGATCCGCGCCCAGGGCGGCGTGACGCTCTCGGACGGGTCGAAGGTGCAGCTCGATCCCATCCTGGTCGGACGCAACGCGGACAAGATCCAGGAACTCGCCAAGACCTACGGCATCGACCGCTGGACGACCGATCTCGATGCCGCCATCGCGGACCCGAAGGACGAGATCTTCTTCGACGCGGCGACGACCCAGATGCGCCCGACCCTGCTGGAGCAGGCGATCAATGCCGGCAAGCACATTTATTGCGAGAAGCCGATCTCCACGAACCTGCCTGAAGCCTTGAAGATCGTCCGTCTCGCCCGCGAGAAGGGCGTGAAGAACGGCACCGTGCAGGACAAGCTGTTCCTGCCCGGTCTGCAGAAGCTGAAGATGCTGCGCGATTCCGGCTTCTTCGGCCGCATGCTGTCCGTGCGCGGTGAGTTCGGCTATTGGGTCTTCGAGGGCGATTGGGGCCAGCCGGCGCAGCGTCCGTCCTGGAACTACCGCTCCGAGGACGGCGGCGGCATGATCCTCGACATGGTCTGCCACTGGCGCTACGTGCTCGACAACCTCTTCGGCGAGGTGCGCTCGGTCTCCTGCATCGGCTCGACGCATATCCCCGAGCGCGTGGATGAGAAGGGCAAGCCTTATCCCGCGACCGCCGACGATTCCGCCTACGCCACCTTCATGCTCGATGGCGGCGTGATCGCCCACATCAACATGTCCTGGTGCACCCGGGTCTATCGTGACGATCTCGTCACGTTCCACGTGGACGGAACGCACGGTTCGGCCGTGGCCGGCCTCACCGATTGCGTGATCCAGCCGCGCCAGGCCACGCCGCGCCCGGTCTGGAATCCGGATCAGAAGCAGACCATCGATTTCTACGCCGACTGGCAGCCGGTGCCCGACAACACGGTCTACGACAACGGCTTCAAGACCCAATGGGAGATGTTCGTCCGTCACGTGGTCGAGGACGCGCCCTACAAGTACACGCTGGTGGAAGGCGCCAAGGGCGTTCAGCTCGTCGAATGCGCTCTGGAGAGCTGGCGCGAGCGCCGCTGGGTCGACGTGCCGCCGCTGAACGTGGGCGCCGCGAAGGAGAAGCAGCATGAACCGGCCTGAAGCCGTCAGCGCCCTGGCGATCCGCCTGCCGCAGGCGGATCGCAGCCTGGAAACCTATAAGCTTTCCGCGCCGAAATCCTTCCCGGACAAGGTGAGCGGGCCGATGAACCGCATCGCGTTCTCGGCCGCCCACGTGGTCGCCGATCCGCTCGCCGATGCGGATCCGTGGCTGCAGGCCGCCATTGATTGGGACAAGACCATCGCCTACCGCGAGCGCCTCTGGGATCTCGGTCTCGGCGTGGCGGAAGCCATGGACACCGCGCAGCGCGGCATGGGGCTCGACTGGCCCACCTCTCTCGAGCTGATCCGCCGTTCGGTCGGCGCCGCCAAGGCGCGCGGCAATGCCCTGGTGTTCTCCGGCGCCGGCACGGACCATCTGGCTCCGGAAGCGGCGCGCAGCATCGACGACGTGATCCGCGCCTACGAGGAGCAGTTCGCCGCCATCGAGGCGGTCGGCGGGCGCATCATCCTGATGGCCTCGCGGGCACTCGCCCGCGTCGCCAAGTCGCCGGACGACTACGTCAAGGTCTATAACCGGATCCTCGGTCAGGCGAAGGAGCCTGTGATCATTCACTGGCTCGGCGACATGTTCGATCCGGCCCTGGCGGGCTATTGGGGCACGGACGACCTCGATGCCGCCATGGACACGGCCGTGGCGATCATCAACGACAACGCGTCCAAGGTCGACGGCGTCAAGATCTCGCTCCTCGACAAGGACAAGGAGATCGCCATGCGCCGCCGCCTCGACAAGCGCGTGCGGATGTATACGGGCGACGACTTCAACTATGCCGAGCTGATCGCCGGCGACGAGCAGGGTTATTCGCATGCGCTGCTCGGCATCTTCGATGCCATCGCGCCGGCGGCGTCATCGGCTCTCGTGAGCCTGGCTGCCGGTAATCTCGACGCGTTCCACGAGGCGCTCGCGCCGACGGTGCCGCTGTCGCGGCATATCTTCCGGGCGCCGACGCGGTTCTACAAGACCGGCGTCGTGTTCATGGCCTATCTTAACGATCACCAGGACCACTTCACCATGGTCGGCGGGCAGGAGAGCGCGCGCTCGACCCTGCATCTCGCCGAGCTCTTCCGCCTGGCGGACAAGGCCGGGCTGCTGCGGGACCCGGATCTCGCCGTGGAGCGCATGCGCCACGTCCTCGCCACGCATGGGGTGGAGGCTTGACGCATGCGTGATTTTTCCGGCGATCACCGCGCCCTGTCGATCAACACGGCGACGGTGAGAAAGCAGGGCGACCTCGTCGCTATCACGGAGGCCTGCGCCCGGGCCGACATCAAGGCGATCTCGCCCTGGCGCGATCAGGTGGCGCAGGTCGGTCTCAACCGGGCTGTGGCCGCCGTGAAGGATGCGGGGCTCGAACTTTCCGGTTATTGCCGCGGCGGCATGTTTCCGGCCGATGCGGCAAAGCTGCAGGAGGCCGCCGACGACAACCGGCGCGCCGTGGACGAGGCGGTCGCGCTCGGGGCTCCTTGCCTCGTGCTCGTGGTGGGTGGCCTGCCGCAATACTCGCGGCCCGGCTCTCATGTCTCGAAGGACATCGGCGCCGCCCGCGCTATGGTCGAGGACGGCATCGCGACGCTGCTCGACTATTCGCGTCAGGCCGGCCTCCCGCTCGCCATCGAGCCGCTGCATCCCATGTATGCGGCGGACCGGGCCTGCGTGAACACCATGCGCCAGGCTCTCGACATCTGCGACCGGGTCGATCCGGAGCGGACCGGGATGCTGGGCCTCGCCGTCGACGTCTATCACGTCTGGTGGGATCCGGAACTGAAGGAGCAGATCCAGCGCACGGGACAGGACCGGCTCCTTGCCTATCATGTCTGCGACTGGCTGGTGCCCACCACGGACCTGCTGCTCGACCGCGGCATGATGGGCGACGGCGTCATCGACCTGCGCGGCATCCGTCACGAGGTCGAGGCGGTCGGTTTCGCCGGCTATTCGGAAGTCGAGATCTTCTCTGAGAGCAATTGGTGGAAACGGCCGATGGAGGAGGTGCTCGCCACCTGCATCGAGCGTCACCGCACGGTCGTCTGAGCAGACGCCCGTTCGATCTTTGACATCGTGTCTTGAAAGACAGGCTCTCGCCTACGGGCGGGAGCCGTAAACCGATTACGCGGCTAGAGCATCGGACCCAAAAGTGGAATGCACTTTTGGGCTATCCGATGCTCAATCCTTTATGCGGCGCATCGTTCGGCGCGGAAAACCGGGTCCACTTTTCGCTAGCGCGGCCCGCTGGGTCCGCACGATGCGCTAGCGCCGATTGCAGCAGATAGGGAGCGCCGGCCGCTTCTGCGATCTCCTGCACTTTCAGTTTCAACGTCTCAGGGATCGGTATGCCCTTTGCGAGACGCTCTTCCCGGGCTGTCCATTCCGGTTCGCCCGGTATCAAGACCGGCTCGTCCTCACGGACTGGCTTCGTGGCATGGAGCGTATCGACGATCGCCTCCACGTCCGCTTGGAATTCATCGAACGGCCTGAAGGCCGCCGGGTTCAGGGCCATGAAGAAATGCCCGATGTTGTCGGGATCGGACGGCTTCTGCGTCTTGTTCCTGACCGGCGAGAAGGATGCGCCGGAGAGGGTGCCCGACAGGATCTGGGCGATCAGGCCGAGCCCGTATCCCTTATGGCCTCCCATATCGCTGCCGTCGCCGCCGACCGGGGTGAGGCCACCCTCACGGCCCTCGAAAATCTGGCGGAAGGCCTGGGCGGAATCCGTGACCGGCTGTCCCTGACCGTCGATCACCCATCCGGGCGGAAGCTCCTTGCCCTGGAGGGCATAGACCTTGACCTTGTTGGCCGCCACGACGCTGGTGGAAATGTCGAGGCAGATGTCCGGATGGGATCCCGCGGGAACCGCAACGGCGATCGGATTGGTGCCGAGCACACGCTCGACCCCATTCGTCGGCACGACGGAGATCACGCGGGTCGTCGACGATACGACGCCGATCAGCCCGCGCTCCGCCGCCATGGTGGCGTAGTAGCCGGCGGCGCCGAAGTGGTGGGAGTTGAACACCGAGACGACGCCGACATCGTGCGCCAGCGCCTTCTCGATGGCGAGGTTCATGCCCATCAGAGCGGCGGGATGGCCCAATCCGGCTCCGCCGTCGATCAGGGCCGTGCTCGCGCTCTGCCGGACGATCCTGGGTTCGGCCTGAAGCCGCAGCTGCCCGGCATTCTGCATCTGGGCATATTGCGTGAGCATCGAGATGCCATGCGAGTCGATGCCGCGCAGATCCGTCTCGACCATCACCTCGGCCGTCAGGATGAGCTTGTCCTCGCTCATGCCCCAGGTCCGCAGGATCGCCTCGATCTGGGCGCGAATCACATCCGCCGAGAAATTCTCGCTCGCGACCATTGCGTATGCTTTCGTTTGATCAATTCGGCGGCTCCGTGGAGCCGGTGAGGAGGTGGCTTGCGCCACCTCCATGGGCATCAGGCGGCGATGGCCTGCGCCGGGTCCAGCAGCTTGGAGACGCTGACCAGCTGGCCCGTCTTCGCGCTCTGAAGCGCCGCGATGCCGCACAGCACCGACATGGCGCCGGCGCGGGAGCCTGCGCGCTGGTTCAGCGGATCGGGCGTATCCGGCTTGAAGAGCATGTCCTGCAGCTTCGGGTCGCCGCCGAAATGTCCGCCCGGCTCATGCGGAACCTTGATGGTCTCCGCGCCGCCGAAGTTCCGCACGAGCAGGATCTCGTCGTGCTCCGGCGTCTCCCAGGGCTGGCGCTCGAACTGGCGCATCTGGATTCGGCCCTTGGTGCCGTCGAAGGCGATGAAGTGGCCCTCGATCGGCATGTAGGTGTTCACCGAATAGGTGACCTGCACGCCGTTCCGGTAGCGGATCATGGCCGACATGGTGTCGGGGATGTCGATCTCCTCGCGGAACACGCAGGCGTCGCGCACATAGCCGTCCTCGCGCGAGGGATCCTCGTAGAGAGCCTCGAGCCAGGGATCCTGGCTGATGTCCATGTAATAGTCGCAGTAGCTCGCATGCGGGCAGGTTTTGCAGCGCTCGCCGCGGAATGGACCGGCCTTGCCGTACTTGCGCAGGCTCGCGAAGGCAGACACGTCCTCCGGGTCGTCATCCAGGTACCAGTTCATCAGGTCGAAATGGTGCGTGCTCTTGTGCACGAACAGGCTGCCGGAATTCTCCTCGACGGCATGCCAGCGGCGGAAATAGTCAGCCCCGTGCTTGTTGTCGAGGAACCAGTGGAAATCGATGGAGGTGACGTCGCCGATCACGCCCGAGTTCAGGAGTTCCTTGATCTTCCGGACGGTCGGGGCGTAGCGGTAGTTGAAGGTCACGTCGACGCGCTTGCCCGTGCGCTTCTCGGCATCGAGGATGCGCCGCACCTTCTCGGCCGTCGTGGTCATCGGCTTTTCGGTGATGACGTTCACGCCCGCTTCGAGGGCCCGCACGATCATCTCGTCGTGATTCGAATCCCGGGTGCAGATGATCACCGTGTCCGGCTTGACGGTCGCGATCATCTCCTGGGCGTCGGCATAGATGGGAGCATCGATTCCCAAAAAGCCCCGGGCGCGCTCGGCGCGAAGCTGGTTGATGTCGCACAGGGCGACGATCTCGACGAAGTCGCCGTAACCTTTGACGACGTTGATTCCCCACATGCTCGTGCCGCGATGGCCGGTGCCGATGAGGGCAATGCGTTTCCTGTTGGCGCGGTCCATTCTCTTGGGTTCTCCTGCTGCTACGCTCTTAACGGTACTGAGCGCTTAATTTGTCGTACAAATATGAGCTTCAGCCGACGGCAAACCAGGGGGAAGGCTCGTTCACTCACTGGTTATCTCTTGGGAAGCTTCGGTAAAGGAGCTTAGATCGGCAAATTACATCATACAACTGGTTGACATACAACCATTCTAAATTTTAGCTTCATGTCGGACGGCGACAAAAGAAAAGTGCTGGCGTAGCGTATGGGCGGAGGGACCGAAGCCTCGGCGCGACGCAAGCCAAAGAAAAAGGATTGTCGCCAGTTAAGAGGCAGCAAGTCCGGGCGGCCGCCCAAGCGGCGCCCAAGAGGGAGATACGCCACATGACTCATGACCTTAACCGTAGGACACTGTTGAAGGCGGCCCTCGGGTCTGCCGGACTCAGCGCAATGGGGAGCCTTCCGGCTTTCGCGCAGGATGCGCGCGTTCGCCTGTACTGGTGGGGCTCGAAAGAGCGCGCCGACCGCACCCTGAAGGCGGTCGCGCTCTACCAGGAGCAGAACCCGAGCGTGAAGATCGACGGGGAGACCCTCGCCTGGGGCGATTACTGGCCCCGTCTCGCCACCCAGGCGGCCGGCCGCAACGCTCCCGACCTGATCCAGATGGATTACCGGTATGTGGCGGAATATGCCCGCCGCGGCGCCCTGCTGCCGCTCGACGAGTTCATGGGCAAGTCGCTCACCATCGGCGATTTCGACAAGGCCTCCCTCGACAGCTGCAAGGTCGACGGCAAGCTCTACGGCATTAATATCGGCAACAACTCCAACGCCCTGATCTACAACAAGGCCGCGTTCCAGAAGGCCGGTGTGCCCGAGCCGGTCGACGTGACCTGGGATAAGTTCTTCGAACTCGCCGCTGCGGTGACCAAGGCACATAACGGCGAATATTTCGGCACCTCCGACGGCAGTCCGGAAGAGACCGCTTTCGAGAACTGGCTGCGCCAGCGCGGCAAGGCATTGTTCACCGAGGACGGCAAGCTCGGCTTGGACGAGAAGGACGCGGGCGACTGGTTCGCCATGTGGGCCAAAGCGCGCGAGGCGAAGGCCTGCCCGCCGGCCGACCTGCAGGCGCTCGACAAGAACAACATCGAGACGAACCTGCTCACGCAGGGCCGCGCCGCCTGCGCGTTCAACCACTCGAACCAGTATGTCGGCTACCAAGTTCTCAACAAGAACCCGCTCGGCGTCACCATGTATCCGCAGGGCGCGGGCCCGAACCCAGGCCATTATCTCAAGCCGTCGATGATGTGGAGCATCTATGCCCGCTCGAAGGTGGCCGAACAGGCGGTGAAGTTCGCCAACTTCACCGTGGAGAACGTGGACGGGGCGAAAATCCTCGGCGTGGAACGCGGCGTGCCCGCCTCGCCCAAGATCCGGGACGCGGTTTCGGCGGAGCTCGACGACATGGGCAAGCTCGTCGTGAACTTCATCTCTCACGTCACGCCCAAGGTCGGGCCGATCCCGCCCGCTCCCCCGAAGGGCGCCGGTGAGATCCAGACCATGCTGCGCCGGATTGCCGAGCAGGTCGGCTTCGGGCGCCTGTCCCCTGCCGATGGCGGCAAGCAGTATGTCAGCGAAGCCCAGGCCATTCTGAGCCGCGCCTGACGCGAGCGCCTTCTGACTCACCAGGCCGACCCAGCCGCACCGGGTCGGCCTGTCCGTCTATCATGACATTGCTGTGAGCCATTCCTGATGACAACAACCGCTCAAATTCCTTTGACGATCATCGAGCCGGAGAAGCGCAGCAAGCGCCGCGGGGCCTTGTCCCGGACGCTCGTCTCCTATTCGTTTCTCGCGCCCTGGCTCATCGGCTTCCTCGGGCTGACCCTCGGCCCGACGCTCGCATCCCTTTATCTGTCCTTCACCAATTTCGACCTGCTGCAGGATCCGCAGTTCATCGGGTTGGCCAATTACCAGCGCATCGTCACCAACGACGTGAAGTTCCTGCACTCCATGCAGGTGACTTTCACCTACGTCATCCTGGCGGTTCCGCTGAAGCTTGCCTTCGCGCTCGGCCTCGCGATGGTGCTCAACCGCGGCATCGCCGGTCTGCCCCTGTACCGCGCCCTCTTCTATTTGCCCTCACTGCTCGGTGCGAGCGTCGCCATCGCGGTGCTCTGGCGCCAGCTCTTCGCCAAGGACGGCCTCGCCAACGTGGCGCTGGGCTTTTTCGGCATCCAGGGACCGAGCTGGATCTCCGATCCGAACTACTCGCTCTACACGCTGGTGCTGCTCAGCGTCTGGCAGTTCGGCTCGCCGATGATCATCTTCCTCGCCGGCCTGCGGCAGATCCCGCCGGACGTGTACGAGGCCGCGAACATCGACGGCGCCAACAAGGTGCAGCAGTTCTTCAAGATCACCCTGCCGCTGCTCACCCCCGTGGTGTTCTTCAACGGCATCGTGCAGACCATCGACGCCTTCAAGGCCTTCACGCCGGCCTTCATCATCAGCGAGGGCACCGGCGGGCCCATCGACTCGACCCTCTTCTATACCCTGTACCTGTATCAGGAAGGCTTCGCCTATTTCCGCATGGGATATGCGTCGGCTCTGGCATGGATCCTGCTGATCATCATCGCCTGCTTCACCGCCTTCTCGTTCCTCACCTCTCGCTACTGGGTCCATTACAATGACTAACGCTGCAGCTCCGACGCAGAATGTCAGCGGCGCCCGCTCGCTTCTGTACCATGTGATCCTGTGCGCCGTTTCGCTGGTCATGCTCTATCCGCTGTTGTGGATGCTCGCGAGCAGCTTCAAGCCGGACAACGAGATCTTCGGGAACGCGTCGCTCTGGCCGAACAGCTTCACCATCGATGCCTATATCCGCGGCTGGTCCGGCCTGACGGTGAGCTTCGGGACCTTCTTCTGGAACTCGCTGGTGATTTCGGTCCTCAGCGTGATCGGCAACGTGTTTTCCTGCTCGCTCGCGGCCTATGCCTTCGCGCGCCTGAAGTTCCCGCTGAAGAACTTCTGGTTCGCGCTCATGCTCGGCACGCTGATGCTGCCGTATCACGTGACCCTCATTCCGCAATACGTGCTGTTCCTGAACCTCGACTGGGTGAACACCTTCCTGCCGCTGGTGGTGCCCAAGTTCCTGGCCGCCGACGCCTTCTTCATCTTCCTGCTGTATCAGTTCTTCCGCGGCATCCCGCGCGAGCTCGACGAGGCGGCGATCATCGACGGCGCCGGTCCCTGGCGCATCTTCTGGAGCGTCATGCTGCCACTGTCCGTGCCGGCGCTCGCCACGGCGGCGATCTTCACCTTCATCTGGACCTGGGACGACTTCTTCGGCCCGCTCATCTATCTGAACGATGCGAGCCAGTACACAGTCCAGCTCGGCCTGCGCACCTTCGTGGACTCCACGGGCAAATCCGACTGGAGCGCCCTCTTCGCCATGTCGGTAGTCGCCCTGATCCCGGTTCTGCTGTTCTTCGGGGTCTTCCAGCGCCTTCTCATCGAAGGCATCGCCACCACCGGTCTCAAGGGCTGAGGATCAAGCGAATGTCAGCATCCGAAATTCGCTTCGCTGCGATCGGCATCAACCACAACCACATCTTCGGTCAGGTCGATGCCCTTCTCGGCGCCGGGGCCGAGTTCGTGTCCTTCTTCGCCAAGGAGGATGATCTCGCGGCTTCCTTCGCGGAGCGCTATCCGCAGGCCAAGCGCGTGGACGACCCACGCCGGATCCTGGAGGACGACAGCATCGCGGTCGTTCTCAGTTCCGCGATCCCGAAGGATCGCGCGCGGATCGGCATCGAGGTCATGCGTCACGGCAAGGACTACATGGTCGACAAGCCGGGCATGATCACCCTCGAGGAGCTGGCCGAAGTCCGCCGGGTCCAGCGGGAGACGGGGCGGATCTACTCCATCTTCTACTCCGAGCATTTCAGCAGCCGCGTCACCGATAAGGCCGGCGAGCTGATCCGCGCTGGAGCCATCGGCAAGGTCGTGAATACCCTGGGCCTCGGCCCGCATCGGTTGAATGCGCCCATCCGCCCGTCCTGGTTCTTCGAGCGGGCGGCCTATGGGGGAATTCTCACCGACATCGCGTCCCATCAATGCGAGCAGTTCCTGTTCTACACGGGCGCCAAGGATGCCGAGGTCACCTATGCGATGGTGGCCAACCGCAACAATCCTCAGACGCCGGGCCTTCAGGATTTCGGCGAGATGACGCTCAAATCCGCCGATGCCACGGGCTATATCCGCGTCGACTGGTTCACCCCGGACGGCCTGCCGATCTGGGGCGACGGGCGCGTCATGGTCGTCGGCACCGATGGCTACATCGAGATGCGCAAGTACATCGACATTGCCGGACGCGAGGGCAAGGATCACCTCTTCCTCGTGGACAAGACCGGCATGCGTCATCTCGACTGCTCCAATGAGGAGCTGGCTTACGGGCGCCATTTCCTCAACGATGTGCGGGATCGGACCGAGACGGCCATGGGGCAGGAGCATTGCTTCAAGGCCATGGAGCTGACCCTCAAGGCGCAGGCGCTGGCCGAAGCGGCGCCGACCGGGCAGGCGCCCCGGTGATGCTCGACTTCCGCCTGCTCAAGGACGTGCGCTGCGGCATCGGCGAGAGTCCCGTCTGGGACGATCGCCGAAAGGTCCTGTTCTTCATCGACATCAAGGCTCCGGCGATCCATGCCATTCGGCTCGACGGCACGGAGCGCCGCACCTGGACGATGCCCCGGGTCGTCGGCTCCATCGGGCTTGGCACCAGCTGCCGCTTGGTCGTGGCATTGGAGCGCACCATCGCGGTCTTCGATCCGGATGCTGAGCGCCTCGACATCATCGCGGAGGTTCCCGGCGAGCCGGCCTGGCACCGGCTGAACGACGGCAAGGTGGGACCCGACGGCGCGTTCTGGGTCGGGTCGATGGACGACCGCCCGCAGAAGGAGCCACGCGCTTCGCTCTACCGTGTCGACGGGCGAGGCCGCGTGACCCGCGTGCTCGAGCATGTCTGCCTCGTGTCGAACGGGCTCGCCTGGTCGGCCGATGGCCGCACCATGTTCCACTCGGATTCCCGCGGCCCCTGGATCGACCGCTACGATTTCGACCCGTCCTCGGGCATCCTCGCGAACCGGTCACGCTTCGCCACGCTCGACGAGGCCCGGGGTCGGCCGGACGGCGGTGCCTGCGACGCGGAAGGCTTCTACTGGAGTTCCGGCGTGTCCGCCGGACGGTTGAACCGCTTCTCGCCGGCGGGAGAGATCGTGGAAACCCATCCGGTTCCCGTGCCTGCCCCCACCATGCCGTGCTTCTGCGGCGACGACCTGAAGACCCTCGTGATCACATCCCTTCAGCCGGACAATCCCGACGTTTTGGCTGCCGCGCCGCAATCCGGCAGCCTGTTCATCGCGTCGTCTCCCGTCGCCGGGGTAAGGATCGAACGATGGGCGGACGCCTAACGGGCAGGTTTCATCGATCTTGGTGATGATTCTCCCTGGATCGTGTTCCTTTCGCCTCCAAAATTCATCATATATCCTATAAATATTTCTTCGATCATCAGCACCGCGAACCAGCCATGACCTCGAAACGAATCCTGATCACCGGAGCCGCCGGCCGTCTCGGAACAATCTTGCGCCGGTCTCTTGCCGGACAATGCGAGCTGGTGCGGCTGTCCGACATCGTCCCCATGGAGCCTGCCGGGGCTGGCGAGCAGATCGTTTCCTGCGATCTTGCCGACGAGGCTGCCGTTCGGGGCCTGTGTGAAGGCGTGGACGCCGTCATCCATCTCGGGGGCCTCCCCTATGAGACCGGATGGTCCGAGATGCTGCGAACCAACATCGGCGGCACCGTTAATCTCTATGAAGGCGCGCGGCACGCTGGCGTCGAGCGCGTGATCTTCGCCAGCAGCAACCATGCCACCGGCATGTATCCGAATGATAGGACGCTGTCCGGCGAAAGCTCGCCCCGTCCCGATTCACGCTATGGCCTGACGAAGGCCTTCGGAGAGGATGTGGCGGCGCTCTATGCCTACAAGCACGGTATCCGCAGCCTCTGCCTGAGGATCGGTTCGTGCCTGCCGAAGCCGGACAACCGGCGCGCCCTGTCCACATGGTTGTCGCAGGACGATTTCGTGCGCCTGGTCCAGGTGGGTCTGACCGCCGATTACGTCCACGAGATTGTCTATGGCGTCTCCCGGAACACGCGCTCCTGGTGGGACAACTCCGCTGCCCATCGCCTCGGCTACGAGCCGCGGGACAACGCGGAGGATTATGCCGCCGAGGTCGAGAGCATCGAGCTCAAGACGGAGCTTGCCCGCCTCTATCAGGGCGGGAACTTCGTGCCGGAGGAATTCTCGAGCCGTAAGGAATGGCTGGGCTGAGACCGCACCGGCAATCAACAGGTTTCAGGGCTCGACAAATAAAAAAACCGGAGCGCCACGCGAGCGCTCCGGTCTCTCATGCCATCAAGGACTACGCGCGGGCCGCGTAGCGCAAGATGTCGGCGCCCTTGTTCGCAAGGCTCCAGTTCTCATAACGCGGATGGTCCGGGCCGACCTGCACATTCTGAGGACGCTCGGTCTCGATGGATTGATAGAACGCTGTCAGCAGCTCCAGCGAGCGGCGCGCATCGGCCAAGGTGATCGGAAGTTCACCGCCGGTCACGAGCGCCTCGTGATAGGGGGCGAACAATCCTTCGAAGCGGGTCGGAACGAAATTCCATCCCTCGAAGGCCTGGTCGATTTTCGCCTGCACCTCGGGCGAGGCGGGGATGATCTTCCAGGGGTCGTCACCCGGAGCGTAGGGTTTCTGGCAGCTCTCGAACGTCACGTTCTCGAAGCAGAAGCGCAGGCGGCTGATCTCGTCCTGCGAGCCCAGAGTCGCGGCCGTGGAGGCCAGGGCGCCGTTCTGCAGCTCCAGGCTGCCGACGACGCAATCCTCGACCTCGATGTCGTTCACGCGGGTCGCCGCGCGGGCGAACACGGATTTCACCGGGCCCATGACGAAGGTGAGCAGGTCGTGCAGGTGAATCGCATGGGTGACGAGCACGCCGCCGAGCTCGGTTTCCCAACGCCCGCGCCAGGGATTGTCGTAGTACTTCGCGGTGCGCTTCCAGAACACTTCGACGGACGCGAGGTAAGGCTTGCCGGCTATGCCCTGGTCGATCAGGTGCTTGGCTTTCATGATGCCGTTGCCGTAGCGGTACTGAAAGATCGGCAGTACCCGGCCCTTGGATTGCTTCTCGGCCGCGATCACCTTGTCCACATCCGCCACGGAGCCGACGAGCGGCTTCTCGCAGATCACGTTCTTGCCGGCGGCGAGGGCCGCCAGGATCTGTTCGAGATGGACCGCCGGGGGCGTGCAGACGTCGACGATGTCCACATCCTCCATTCGGAGAACCTCGTCGAAATCCTTGGTCCGCCGCTCGATGCCGAACTCGTCGCCGATGCTCGCCAGGCGCTCGTCGTTGAGATCACAGATGGCGACCACGCGGAACTTGTCCGGATGAGCCGCATAGGAAACAATGTGGGTGCGGCCAATTCCGCAGCCGACGACCGCAACATTCTTGATCATAGGCGCTCTTCTCCCTTGGCTCCGGACCGTGAAGGCCCTTTGAGCTTGACATGCAGAACGGTTCCTGTGCGCGACGGCAGACGGGTCTGCGGACGGATGACAGCGACTCATATGGCTGAGCTTCAGGAACCGTAATCTTCGCGATGCAACGTCACTCCGGCTTGCATGTCAAGATTTGTCGTGCAACATGATATGTGCTTAACTTGATCAAGTCGTAAAAACACATACGTTAGCGTAGCCTTATCAAGGTTCTGCAGGGCACCCTGAGAGTGCCGCGACCGCACAACGTTTTGGAGGAAGCCCCGTGGCCTCAGTTGAGATCCGCAACATCCGCAAGAATTTCGGAACGGTACCGGTCATTCACGGCGTGTCCATCGACATCCAGGACGGGGAGTTCGTCATCCTCGTCGGGCCGTCGGGATGCGGCAAGTCCACCCTGCTGCGCATGATCGCCGGCCTGGAGAGCGTATCCGGCGGCGAACTGCGCATCGGCCCGAAGGTGGTCAACGACGTGCCGCCGAAAGAGCGCGACATCGCCATGGTGTTCCAGAACTATGCGCTCTACCCGCATATGACGGTGGCCGACAACATGGCCTTCTCGCTCAAGCTCAAGAAGGCGCCGAAATCCGAGATCAAGTCCCGCGTCGACCGCGCCGCCGAGATCCTGGGCCTGAACAAGCTCCTCGACCGCTACCCGCGCCAGCTCTCCGGCGGCCAGCGCCAGCGCGTCGCCATGGGCCGCGCCATCGTGCGCGATCCGCAGGTGTTCCTGTTCGACGAGCCGCTGTCCAACCTCGATGCCAAGCTGCGCGTGGCCATGCGCACCGAGATCAAGGCCCTGCACCAGCGCCTGAAGACCACCACCATCTACGTGACCCACGACCAGATCGAGGCCATGACCATGGCGGACAAGATCGTCGTGATGCACGACGGCGTGGTGGAGCAGGTCGGCGCGCCGCTCGAGCTCTACGACCGTCCGGCCAACCTCTTCGTCGCCGGCTTCATCGGCTCGCCGGCGATGAACTTCCTCAAGGGTCATCTGCAGGGCGGCCGGTTCGTGACCGCGAGCGGCATCACCCTGCCGGTGGCGAACGCCCCCGCCGCCTCGGACGGCCAGCCGATCATCTACGGCATCCGGCCCGAGCACTTCATGCTGGACGATGCGAACGGCGTGCCGGCCGAGGTGGCCGTGGTCGAGCCGACCGGATCGGAGACGCAGGTGTTCGCCAAGTTCGGCGGCACGGACGTGGTCGGGGTGTTCCGCGAGCGCGTCAACGCGCAGCCGGGCCAGCAGATCCGCGTCACGCCCGATCCGAAGCTCGTCCACCTCTTCGACGAGCAGACCGGCAAGCGCATCTGAGTGAGCAAGTCACTTGAGGGCGGCCCGCATCTGCGCGGCCGCCCTTTTTTGTGAGATCGGCGATGCTGTCATTGCCGGGGTGACGGGGAGGCGATCATAGACGTCCTGGTGATCGGCGCAGGGGTCGTGGGGCTTGCTGTCGCGCGTGTGCTCGGCCTTAGCGGCCATAGCGTGATCGTCGTCGAGGCGACCGGCGGCATCGGCAACGGCGTGTCCTCGCGCAACAGCGAAGTCATTCATGCCGGCATGTATTATCCCTCCGGTTCGCTGCGCGCACGCCATTGCGTCGAGGGGCGGCGGATGCTCTATGCCTTCTGCGAGAGCCACGGCGTGCCTCACGCGAAATGCGGCAAGCTGATCGTCGCCACCAACGATCTCGAACAGGCCAAGATCGAGGGCATTTACGAGCAGGGGCTGACGAACGGCGTCGAAGGCCTTGCCTATTTGACGGGCGAGGAAGCGCGCGCCCTCGAGCCGAATCTCGCCTGCACGGGCGCCGTGCTTTCGCAGGAAACGGGGATCGTCGACAGCCATGCGCTCATGCTCGCGCTGCAGGGCGATCTCGAGAATGCGGGCGGCGTCATCGCCTTTCATGCTCCCGTGGAACGGATCGCCCGCAACGGCGCCGGATGGGAGGTGCATGTGGGTGGATCGGAGCCGATGGACCTCACCGTCGATGCGGTGATCAACGCGGCGGGTCTCGGCGCGCAGGCTCTCGCCCGCGCGACGGAAGGCTATCCCGAAGAGCACGTGCCGCCGCTGGTGCTCGCGAAGGGCAATTACTTCGGCTGCCTCGGCAAGCCCGCCTTCTCGCGGCTGATCTATCCGGCCCCTGTCGATGGCGGTTTGGGCACGCATGTGACGCTCGATCTTGCGGGCCGCATGCGGTTCGGGCCCGATGTGGAATGGATCGACCGTGAGGCATACGAGGTCGATCCGCGCCGGTCTGAGAGCTTCTACGCCTCCATCCGCCGCTATTGGCCGGGCCTGCCCGATGGCTCCCTCGTGCCCGATTATTCCGGCATCCGTCCCAAGCTCACGGGCGCCGGCGAGAAGGCCGCCGATTTCATGATCGACGGCCCGGCCGAGCATGGCCTTCCCGGGCTCGTGAACCTCTTCGGAATCGAAAGTCCGGGCCTGACCTCGTGTCTGTCGATCGCCGAGGACGTGGCGGAGAGGCTGGGCGCTTAAAAATTCTCACTGTCATCCCGGGGCCGCGCAGCGGAGCCCGGGATCCATACCCACGTCGCTTCGAGATGACGTGATGAGCGTTACGCCTCTTCCTACACCTGAGCGGTTATGGGTTCCGGGCTCGCCTCCGGCGCCCCGGAATGACAGTTGTGCGTGTCACCCCCTGAAGAACAGCAGCGTCAGCAGTAGGAAGGTCGGGATCAGGATCGCGCCCGACCAGAGCAGGTAGCCGAAGAAGCTCGGCATCTTCACGCCGCCTTCGCGGGCAATCGCGTAGACCATGAAGTTGGGCGCGTTGCCGATATAGGAGTTGGCGCCCATGAACACCGCCCCGGCCGAGATGGCGCTGAGCGTCAGCGCGCCGGTGGTCATCAGCGTCTGCGGATCGCCGCCGGCGAGCTCGAAGAACACCAGGTAGGTCGGCGCATTGTCGAGGAACGAGGATAGGCCGCCCGAGAGCCAGAAATAGGCCGCGTTGTTGGCGCTGCCGTCCGGATGGGTCACGAGGGCGACGAGGGGCGCGAAGGCACCGTCCGCGCCTGCCTTCAGCATGGCGAGCACCGGAATGATCGCGATGAAGATGCCGGCGAAGAGTTTCGCCACCTCCTTGATCGGCCCCCAGGAGAAGCCGTTCTCGATCCGGTTGGCCTCCGGCGTCGTCTTGAGCGAAATGATCGTGACCACGATCATGATGAGGTCGCGCAGGGCGTTGGCGAGTTCGATCTCCGCGCCGAGCACGGTCACGCGGCCGAGATCGGTGGTGGCGCTCATGAGGATGGCCGCGATGATGATGAAGATCAGCAGGAAATTCATGCCGCCCGTGACGCGCACCGGATTGTCGGGCGTCGGATCGGGGCGCACGCGGCCTTCCTTCTTGTAGACGACGAGATCGATCACGAAGAACAGCGCGAGCAGGAGAAGGCTCGCGAACAGCGTTTCCGGAAACAGGTGCGTGGTGGTCCAGAAGAACTCGACGCCGCGCAGGAAGCCGAGGAAGAGCGGCGGGTCGCCGAGCGGCGTGAGAGAGCCGCCGATGTTCGACACCAGGAAGATGAAGAACACGATCACGTGCACGTTGTGCCGCCGGTCGTCATTGGCGCGCATGATCGGCCGGATCATCACCATGGAGGCGCCCGTCGTGCCGATGAAGCTCGCGAGCACCGTGCCAATTCCCAAGAGCATCGTGTTCACACCCGGCGCACCATGGATGTTGCCGCGCACGAGGATGCCGCCCGCCACCGTGAACAGCGCCAGGAGCAGCAGGATGAACGGGATGTATTCCAGGAACGCCGTGTGGGCGAGGGCATGGATTGCCGTCACCGGGCCGAAGGCGAGCGCCATCGGGATCAGCACCAGCAGGCCCCAGAGGGCCGCGATCTTGCCCTGGTGATGCTCCCAGACATGCGGCGCCAGCAGGGGGAACAGGGCGATGGAGAGAAGGATCCCGGCGAAGGGCAGGGCCCAGGCGAAGCCGAGGCTCGCCCCGTCGAATTCCGCCGCGAAGGCTGCCTGAGGCAGGAGGATCAGCGCGGCAGCCGGCGCCAGGCGCGAAAGGCGAAGCATGTTGTCGAAATTCCCGTGCCGGCCCGACCGGCTTTTTATCGAATGATTGCGAATGCTTTTATGGGAATCGACAGGGCGCCGCAACGGCCCGCGCATCGTGCGGACCCAGCGGGCCGCGCTAGCGAAAAGTGGACCCGGTTTTCCGTCCCGAACGATGCGCCAGCCAAAAGAAGGAGCATCGGGTGGATCCCAAAAGTGCATTCCACTTTTGGGTCCGATGCTCTGGCCGTTAACCGGCTATTCACCATAAGTCAAAGATAGTACAACATCATTACAAGGATCTGTGGGCCAAGGGGTTGCCGTAAAACCATGTGCCGCTTTCTCGCCTATCGGGGGGAGCCGATCTTCCTCGACGAACTCGTCTGCGCCCCGGCCCATTCGCTGGTCCATCAGTCCCTGCACGCGGTCGAGGCCAAGACCGAGACGAACGGGGACGGGTTCGGCATCGGCTGGTACGGGGAGCGCAGCGAGCCGGGCATCTACCGGGAGGTCCGCCCGGCCTGGTCGGACGAGAACCTGAGAAGCCTGTGCGAGCAGGTGCGCTCGCGTCTGTTCTTCGCCCATGTGCGCGCCTCCACGGGCACCTCGACCACGCGGGCCAATTGCCACCCCTTCGCCCATGGCCGTTATCTCTTCATGCATAACGGCCAGATCGGCGGCTATGGACGCATCAAGCGGCGGCTGGAGGCCCTGATCCCGGACGAGCTCTACGATCGCCGCCTCGGCACCACGGATTCCGAGGCGATCTTCCTCCTCGCCCTCGCCAACGGATTGCCCGAGGAGCCCGTGATCGCCATGGCCAGGACCCTCAAGCAGGTGCGCGGCCTGATGAACGAGGCCGGCATCGACGAGGCCCTGCGCTTCACCGCCGCCTTCACCGATGGCGAGAACCTGTGGGCCTATCGCTGGGCCTGCGATGCCAAGCCGCCGACCCTCTATTTCCGCGAGGTCGACGGCAACCTGCTCGTGGTCTCCGAGCCCATCGACGACAAGACCCGGGGCTGGCGCGAGGTGCCGAAGGGCTGCAGCCTCGTCGCCCGGGCCGGCGGCGTCACGGTGGAATGCCTGAACGAGGCCATGGGGCGCCTGGCCGCGTAGAGCATCGGACCCAAAAGTGGAATGCACTTTTGGGATCCACCCGATGCTCCATTTCTGAAAGAGCGCATCGTTGAGCGCAGGCTCTTCTTCATGAGTTCAGGCTGTCGGCCGGCCGCGCAATCAGGGACATCAGGGCGCCTTTCAGCGCTTCCATCTGAAGTTCCGTCTCGGTACGGGCGGAGCCTTCATCCGGGCTGGCGAGGGTTCTGAGCCGGGCATTCTCCGTGGCGAGCCGGTCGTTCTCGGCCATCAGGATCGCGATCTTCTCCTCGGCGATCCGCAGGCGGGCCTGGATCTCATTCCGCTCCTGCTCGCGCAATTGCGCGCGGTCGCGCCAGAGCCGGATCGCAACGCCTTCGGTATCGTCGTTCATGGTCTGCTCCTGATCCGCCTTAGAATCCCCAGGCAGAGTGGAAGAATTGAGGCATGGCGCCATCCAGTCCCATCGACCCTTAAAAAGCTCTTACCCGTCCAGTTCGGGATAGTGGCGGAAAATGCCCTCCTGGTTGAAGGGAATGCGCCGGGGACTGTCGCAATAGGCCTTGATCCGCGGCCGTTCGGCCACGGCATCATGCAGGGCGGCCACACGTGGGGCGTCCTTCAAGGCGCGCCGTGTCGCCTTGGGGAAGGCATAGGCGAGCCCCTCCACGGCCTGGAACAGGGAGAGATCCACATAGGTCAGAGCGCGGCCGACGAGATGCCCGTCGCCGGCGGGATTGCGGGCGAGGATCGTCTCGAACCAGTTCAGGAACTTCGGAATCCGGCCTTGGCGGAATTCCTCCGATCGCCGGAGCGCCTCGTCCTTCTGGTCCTCGTAATAGAGGCCGACGCCGACCGGGTGATGCGTGTCATGGGCCTCGGCGACGAAATCCGCGATGGTGAGCTGGATCTGATGCGCCCAGAGCCCGCCCGCCGGATCCTTGGGGGCGAGGCCGTGCCGCGCTCCGAGATAGAGCAGGATGGCGGCACTCTGTCCGATGATCGTCTCGCCGTCCTTGAGAAAGGGCGGCGCGAAGGGCGGGCGCTCCGCGTGGTCCATCATCCGCATCATCGCCGCGAGGCCCTCCGGCTCCCGGGCCACGTCGGCATAATCGGCCCCGGCCTCTTCCAATGCGAGCCTGACGAATTCCCCGCGCCCCTGGATGCTCGGCCAATAATAGAGTTCATAGGGCATGCTGATCTTCCTCCGGTGCTCCGACACAAAGGACGATGGGGCCGGAAGGGTTCCGCTCGAGGCGGCGCACGTCCGCCGAGACAGAAAAAGGGCGCCCTGTGGAGCAGGACGCCCTTGCAAGTTTGGTCCGGCCTGAGGAACAGGCCGGGACCAGGTTAGATCACGAAGAAGTCACTGTACGTCATCTTCAGGTTCTTGGAGAGGGTCGCAATGGCAACGGCCTTGTGAGCGCCGTTGCCGTCATCGTCGTAAGAGAGCACGCCCGTCTTCTTGTTGTAGATGATCCGGTCGTCGGCATCGTGCGCCTTGGTGCCGACATAGAAGTACTTGCTCGCCATCTTCTTCGGCTTCGAGAGCGAGCCGGCAGGCATGCCCTTGAAGTACTTGTTCTCCAGGTAGATCGAGTCGTCGCGGACGTTGAAGTCCGTGATCCTGTCGGCATTGCCCTTCGTCTTCGGATTGGTGTCGAACACGAAGATGTCCTTGCCCGACCCGCCGGTGAGGATATCGGCGCCGAGACCGCCATGGAGCCGGTCGCTGCCGCCGAAGCCGTTCAGCACGTCGTTGCCGGCATTGCCGTAGAGAATGTCGGCACCGTCGCCGCCGTTCATGCCGTTGTTGCCGGCGGTTCCCATCAGGGTGATCGAAGCCGAGCCCGAGCCGTTGATGTTCTCGATGCCCGCGAGCCTGTTGAGGTCGTAGGAGACGGTCACCGTCACCGAGTCGATGCCGCCGCCAGTGTCGTTCACCACGTCGTTGACGTCGTTGATCACATATGTGTCGTTGCCCGCGCCGCCATCCATGTAATCGGCACCGGCGCCGCCATCGATCACGTCGTCGCCCGCACCGCCATTGAGGGTGTCGTTGCCGCCGCCGCCGAGCAGGGTGTCGTTGCCGCCGGCGCCGAAGAGCTGGTTGTTCGCCTCGTTACCGACAATGAGGTTGTTGCTCTCGTTGCCGGTAAGATTGATGGCGGCCGAGCCCGTGGCGAACAGGTTCTCGAGGTGATCGGCCAGCGTGTAGCTCGCGTCGCTGTAGACCGTGTCGGTGCCACCGCCAGCACCTTCCACGAGCGTCGTGCCAGCCTTGACGAAGTAGACGTCGTCGCCCGCGCCGCCCTGCAGCGTGCTCGCGCCGTTGCTACCTGCAAGCGTGTCGCCGAAATTCGAGCCGATCACCTTCTCGAAGTTGGTATAGGTGTCACCCGCTGCAATGCCGGCCGTTCCAATACCCGCCGCGAGATCTACCGCCACGCCGCTACCGGCCGCCTGGAAGGTCAGGGTGTCGATACCATCGCCGCCGTTGAGGGTGTCACCTGCATGCTCAGACGGAGCGTAGATGTCGTTCTTGGACGTGCCGGTGACGGTGATCTTTTCAGCACGGGCGTCGATGAGCTTCGTGACGATGCCGCCAATTCCGTAGGTCGGATAGGATCGATCGTGCCAGGAAATAGCCAGGCGACCGTCCGCCGTCTCGAAAATCGATGGAGTAACCTGCTCGCCTGCTTGGGCGCTGAGATTGATCGCGGGACCCACCTGCCCGTTCGCATCGACGACCTTGACCCAAACGTCGTGAGGAGTTGCTCCACCGGGTGCCACATAAGCGACAGCGTAGCCGCCGCCTTTGAGAGCCGTGACGCTCAACTTGTCACCCGTGCTCGGCTGCCCACCAGTCGAGATCGGAGTCGTTCCAAGTGAGGTCAGAGTTCCATCTGCTGCAAGGTGATATCGCTCTGCAGAAATCGTGCCGGTTCCGATATCCGTGTCATGGACGACGACGAAATCGCCTGAAGGCTGGCCATCGGCCCCTTTAAGAGCGACGACCTTCGTTTCAATCGAAAATTCTGGTGATGGGCCGACTGTTATTCCAGTGGAGTTTCCATCGACAAGTGTGAACCAGCGATGCCCGCCCAGCAGATAGGATACGACGTATTTCGAACCACCCAACCAAGTTAGATCCGGGCGATCCACGCTTGAGGGATCAGTGACCTCTACCGAAGCTCCAGCAGTGCCGTTTGCATCAAAGTGCTTCAGGACAACCATATTAGAATTATTGACCACCTCGATAGAAGCCGTAGCCCAGCCGCCTGTGGTGCCATTGGCAGCGATCTGTGCACCGTCCGTTAGCGTGGACTGACTGATTATCGTAGCCGCGCCGTTGGAGCTTCCGTCGTAGTTGAATTTCTGCACCCGGAGAATGCGCCCCGTTCCGGCGCCCTCGGTCCAAGTAATGGCGAAGCCCCCGTCAGCCGTGTAGCTGACCACATCCGAGAATTGCTGCGGCGCGGTTGAACCTTCCACGGTGCTCTTCGCACCGACCTTGGCGCCTGTTCCATCGTAGAGCTGGAATGCGATTTTCTGGTTCTCGCGCCACGTTACCACATAGCCGCCGTTCGGCAGCATGGTGAGTGAGTCTTGGTCGGCATTGCCGTCGAGCGTGGCGGCATCCAGAGGGCTCCAGATCTTGGGCGTAACAACGGCCATTGTGTATTCTCCTGAAAGGCGCATGCGCCGAATGATGAGAGATGGTGTGCTCCGCCGAGCCTGGACTCGTCGGTGGCTACAGGCGTGGAGAACCCGGCCTTGGCCGGATCCGATGAAAGCGAGGTGAGCTTTGCCCTGTCGTGTCTTCGTTCAGGTGCCGCTCTCTCGATCCGCCACCGTTCCGGCAGCCGATTCATCGGAGCAGCTTACGTTACGCTATATTGACGTGAGTTCGGTCTCACAACTCTCCGTTCAGAGAGGTGCGACCGTTACAGAAGGCCGTTGCCGGTGTCGGGCTCTGTCCGGAAATCAGCTAAGCGATTGTTCCTGCATCAGGAATGCCTTTGCCCGCAGGGAGGGACAGAGCCTCCGAGGCCGAGCTTGGCCGTGCGCTGAAGCACATTTCCGTGCCCTCGCTCTTGCCCTTCTTCGTCACGGCCACCCACGCCTTGTTCTGCGTGATCGGTGTAAGACGTGGGTGGCCGGAACAAGTCCGGCCATGACGTCGAGGGTGTCATTTCCCCTCCTCACTCTTGCGGCCTGCGGAACACGCCCTGCACCACCTGCCCGCGCCCGATGAGCTCGGGCGGCGGGTTGGTCCAGTCGACTTCCTGCGGCTGGCGGTCGTGCCAATAGACCATCCAGCGGCCCTGCGGATCCTGGTAGACGCCGTAGATCAGGTGGCCGCGCCACTCACGGCGGGAGAGCGCTGGGATGAGATCGCGGATGCCGCGCAGCGCTAGCCATGCGAGACCGAGTACGGTCACCGGAATGGCGACGAGCCAGAGGGCTTGGATAAACTCGGACCAAGTGTGGAATTTCGAGAGCCAATCGGCCCATAGGCTGTAAGGCTGGTCCATCGCGACAACTCCCTTGAGGTGAAGCGACCACCAGCACCGCTGGTGGTCGGGGAGTTGAGAAGCCGCCTACGGACGACCGCGATGACCTTTAGGCTTTCGCCCTGGACATGCGCCATCGCCTCCCCGACCGTAAGGTTGGGAAGGCATCGTCACGGCCGATACCGGCCGCCGTAAGTCGGGGTTCTCACGCCCCAGAACCGGATGCGTCCGGCTCCGGTGACGAGGTAACACGCAACAGGGGTGCGGGGTCAATGGGGGCGCCATCGCGATGCTGAAAAGCACCCTCGCTGTCATTCCGGGGCGCCGGAGGCCCTTACCCCTGCCCCTCTCCCGCCCGAGAGAGGGGATGACCACCCCGTTTGCAGCTTCCACACGTCATGGCCGCACCTGTTGCGGCCATCCACGCCTTCTCTCCCAAACCCTCCGGCCTCATCCTGAGGAGCAGCGCAGCTGCGTCTCGAAGGATCATCCTGCGCGTACTGGAGCCTCCTTCGAGACGGTCATTGACGTGACCTCCTCAGGATGAGGCCGGAGGGTGAGAG